>JASJEG010000010.1 GCA_030064765.1 Acidimicrobiia bacterium
AGCGAGACCACCCCGAGCACCAATGCGAACATCAGAACGGGTATTCGTTTCATCTTGGACCTCCCAAACGCGCAGAACAGCTCCAGTCTCCCCCGGGCGTTGCTGCACACAATCGCTTCCTTCTCTCAGCTCTAGCTGTTTCTGCTCCGGTAGTTTTCTCCTTCTCGCCGAATGTCGACACTCTGAGCAGACCCCGGTAGCCGTACTCAAGGCTACGCGCGATGAGTGGGCATCAGCAGACGAATCTTGTTTGCCCTTTTCACGGCGAAGCCCGGCGCAGCTGCGCTACCACACGGATTCTGTAGATCACGCGCTGGATGCACCCGGACTACCCGGCGTTCCTCTCCGTCAACCCCTCCTCTAGACAGCCCGTTGCCTGCGGGCGGCCATTTGTCGTATCGTAACGTCAATAAGGAGACCCCGCAATAAGATGCATAATCCATTTGCCCCGTTGGAAACCGCCCTTGCAGCTCATTTGTCACTGCGGCGTGTTCTAACGGTCCGAGGGAGTTGAGGGAGTTGGCATGGACTGGCCGGCGCTGCTGAAGACGGTATACCCGGACAATGCTGAGATAGTGGATCGAGTCCGCAGACTCCTCGACAGCTATGGCAGCCGGCAATCCCCTGCCACCGCCGACCAGTGGTCAGAGCGTGACGCCTGGGTAATCACCTACGCCGACCAATTCCACTCCGCAGACCGGAAACCGCTCGCATCGCTGCACGACTTCTATAGCTCGCACTTGCGACCGTGGATCAACGGCGTACACATTCTCCCGTTCTACCCGTGGTCGTCGGACGACGGATACAGCGTCGTCGACTACATGGCCGTCGATGAGCGCTACGGCACGTGGGCGGATATCGAACGCCTCACCGCCGACGCTCGGGTCATGTTTGATGCCGTGATCAACCACGCCTCCGCCGGCAGCCGATGGTTTCTGCGCTATCTGGAGGGCGATCCCGAGTATGCAGACTTCTTCATCTCGCTACCGGCCGACTCAGATCTCAGCGCGGTAGTCCGCCCGCGCACCAGTCCTCTCTTGACGGCTTTCGACTCCGCTCGGGGCAAGGTTTGGGTGTGGACTACGTTCTCTCCCGATCAGGTGGACCTCAACTACCGCGATCCCAGACTGTTTCTCAAGGTAGTCGAGGTGCTTCTCGCTTATGCCCGCCACGGCGCATCCATGATCAGACTCGACGCTGTCCAATTCCTCTGGAAGGAAGTTGGTGAGAGTTCGATCAACATGCCGCAAGGCCACCTCGTCATCCAGCTCTTGCGGGCGATCGTTGATGCGGCCTATCCCGATGTGATCTTCGTTACCGAGACGAACGTCCCTCATCGGGATAACATCTCGTACTTCGGTGGCGAGAAGCGCGAGGCTCAGATGGTCTACCAGTTCGCCTTGCCCCCGCTCGTCCTAGATGCCATGCATACCGGGAGCGTGGACTTGCTGGAGTCCTGGATCAACGATCTCAATCCGCTTCCGTCGGGTTGTACCTACCTCAACTTCCTCTCCAGCCACGATGGTGTTGGTGTCCGCCCGGTGGAGGGCATCCTCCCCGACGCGCGCATAGCTGATCTGCTCGAACTCAACCGGCAAGGCGGCGGACAACTCGGGGTTCGCAGTGTCGGAAGGCGCACCGCGCCGTACGAACTCAACACGACATGGTTCAGCCTCATGGAGACCGGCTACGACCAAGACCAGGCGGTGCTGCGCCATCTCGCATCGCACGCCATCATGCTGGCACTGCGGGGAATCCCCGCCATCTACGCACTGAGCATTGTCGGCGGACGCAGTGACCAGGCGGGATACCAACGGACCGGCCAAGCGCGATCCCTGAATCGCACGAGATTCGCAGTGGGACAGCTGGAGTCACGGTTGGCGGACCCCGACTCGGTCCCGGGTCGCGTGCTTGCGGGACTGGAAGGAATGCTGCGGTTCCGTTCGAGCTCCGCCGCCTTCCATCCGGACTCTCCACAACGAGTCCTCGAGACCCCTCCCGGGGTGATTGGTATCGAGCGGGGCAGCAGCGATCCCCTCGCCCGGGTTTATGTGAACGTGTCCTCGCAGCCCACCGTCGTGCCCCATCCGGGTCCTGACTGGCGGCAACACGGCGGCGTTGAAGAGGACGCCACGAACCAACTTCGGCTGGGACCATGGCAATCTGCCTGGTTGGCGAAGGAGGCCTGAGATCCTCATCTCGAGACGGTGGCGAGTATTGGCGGCAGCCAGCGGTCTCCTGTTCACGCTTGCGTTCATCCTCGGAATTGGGGTAGGCGGACCGCCCCCCGATGTGGACCCGACCATGAGTGCCGAAGCAGTAGCAACGGCGTTGGCGGATCACCGCCCCAACCTCATCACTGGCGGCTACATCCTGTTGCTGGCCGTCTTCTTGCTGATTGTCTATGCCGGCTACCTTCGCCACGTTCCGGAGCCGGACGAAGGCGACATGTGGCCGCAGACGGTTGCTTTCGGCGGAGGATTGGTTGCCGCTGCGATCATTGCGGTCACAGCACTGATAGGTATCGCACAGGGCCAGCTCGAAGAGTATGGAGCGGATCCGGTCATTGCCCGAACTCTTCTGACCCTGGGCTGGAACGGGGTGTCGATAGTTGCTCCTGGATTTGCCGCGTTCGTAGGAGCGACGACCCTCTCGGGGTACCACCACGGGTACCTGCCGAGATTCATCGGGCTCCTGGGAGCCGTCGTCGCCATTGTGCTGCTCACCCCATTCTGGGGATTCGGCCTGATTGGGGCACTTCTGTGGCTCGCTGCGACGAGCGCAATCCTCACCCTGCGAGAGCTTCGCCCCGCCGCCAAATGACCGTTTATTGTCCAGGATTGATCTCGACGGCGAAGGACGACCTCAATGGCTACAGAAGGCTTCTATCTCGGCGGAGTGGTTGACGGCAAGACCGGCGAACGCACCGGAGGTCTCGTCGACTACGACCCCGGGGATCTGACTACGCACGGGGTGATCGTCGGCATGACGGGTTCCGGAAAGACCGGACTGGGGATCATCTATCTCGAAGAGGCATTGCTTGCGGGAATCCCGACGTTGATCCTCGACCCCAAAGGCGACATGACCAACCTCATGCTCACCTTCCCCGAGCTTCGACCAGCCGACTTCGAGCCGTGGATCGACGAGGGCGAGGCTCGCAAGGAGGAGAAGACCGCCACCGAGCTGGCCACCGAAAAAGCGGAGCTATGGAAAAAGGGGCTCGGCTGGTGGGACCAGGACGGGAGCCGCATTCGGGAGCTCCGCAACAAGGCGGGCTTCACCATCTACACCCCCGGCTCCACCGCCGGCGTCCCGCTCAACATCATCGGATCGCTCACCGCTCCCGATGCCGACTGGGATACCGAGGCCGAGGCCTTGCGTGACGAGATCGAAGGCTTTGTCTCCGGCTTGTTGGGTCTGGTCGAAATCGAGGCCGACCCGATCTCGTCCCGGGAACACATCCTCATTGCCAACTTGATCGAGAACGCCTGGAGGGCCAATCGGGACCTGGATATGGCAAGCCTGTTGGCAGAGATCCAGCGACCCCCGCTCCGCAAACTGGGCGTCTTCGAGCTCGATACATTCTTCCCGGAGAAGGACCGAATGGCTCTGGCAATGCGACTCAACGGACTGGTGGCATCTCCGGCATTCTCGAGCTGGATCGACGGCCCCGACCTCGATATCGAATCGCTGCTGTGGCAGGACGGCAAGCCGCAGGCAGCGATTGTCTACCTGGCGCACCTCAGCGACGAGGAACGGCAGTTCATCGTCACCCTGATTCTGTCGAAGGTCATCACCTGGATGCGCGCCCAGGCCGGCACCGGCGATCTGCGAGCGTTGGTGTACATGGATGAAGTATTCGGGTTTGTGCCTCCCACCGCCGAGCCCCCGGCCAAAAAGCCGATCCTCACACTGCTCAAGCAAGCCAGGGCCTTCGGCGTCGGACTGTTGCTTTCGACGCAGAATCCCGTCGATCTCGACTACAAGGCAATGTCGAATGCGGGAACCTGGTGTATCGGACGCCTTCAAACCGAGCGGGACAAGGCGCGCATCCTCGAAGCGTTGCAGTCGGCGAGGGGCGACACCGACATCGGCCAGCTTGACAAGACGATCTCTGGCTTGGAGAAGCGCCAGTTCCTGCTGCACAACACGCGAGAGCCGGAACCAATCCTGTTCACGACCCGCTGGGCATTGTCGTATCTCCGCGGGCCACTAACGCGGGAACAGATCGCATCGCTCACCAACTACGAACCGGAGCCCGTCTCGTCCGAGCCCGAAGCAGCGGACGCGGCCGCGCCGGAGCAGCTGGCGACAGACGAGACGCCGGTCATGCCAAAGGTTGCGGAGGGCATCCCCGTCTACCACCTGGCTCCAGATGCGCCGTGGGGAAAGCGATTCGACGCCGATCCCGCCTCACACCGCTACACCGCAGCGATTGCCGCCCGGGTAAACCTGACCTACGACGAGCGCGCCGCCAACCTGATGCACCAGGAGGAATGGGAGGCAATAGTCACGCCGCTCGAGCTTCGGTTGGATGCCGGAAACGCGGTCTATGTCGACTACGACGAGCGCGACCTTCTTCCCCAGGCACCCGACGACGCCCGCTACGTGATTCCCGAGGGAGCCATTGACAAGTCGACGTACTGGAGGGGGGCCGAGAGCGCTCTGAAAGAGTTCCTCTACCGCGGGCAGAAGATCACGATCTTCAAGAACGCAGCTCTCAAGATGTACTCGAGGGCCGAAGAAGCCGAAGAGGCTTTCCGCACCCGGTGCGACATGGCTGCACAGGAAAAGGCCGATGCAGAGGCGGCGAAGCTACGGGACAGGTACGAGCGACGTTTCACCACCCTGCGCAACCAGATCGCCGCTGCCGAACGGCGGGCTGAGGAGATTGCAGTCGACCTGCAGGGCGCCCGACAGCAGGAGATCATCGAGGGCGCCGGTTCCGTGATCAACATCCTGCTGGGGCGACGCAGTACTCGCTCGGTAACCGGATCGGCCCGCAATCGGCGAACAACGAGGTCAAAAGAGACGCGGCTGCGGACGGCCCAAGCCAAGGCCGACGACAAGTATGCCGAGCTGCAGGACCTCGAGGCCGATCTGGTGGAGGAGCTAGAGGAGATCAACGACCGCTGGGAGAACCGCGGTGAGGAGATCGAACAGGTCGAGGTTGGCTTGGAGAAGTCTGATATCCAGATCGCCGAAACCGCTCTGGTGTGGTTGCCCATTGGATAGACCGCGGTTGCCCGCCCCGGAGACTTACACTGCAGTTCAGTTCGAACACAAGGCCAAACGCATGAAGAACCGCCCCGCGATCGTCCAGATCGACGAACACACCACCGATGACGAAACCACGGTGACCATCTCGCTCAGCTGGCGCGACGAACACTACTTCGGGTCCGTCACCGGGAGCCCGGAACCGGCAGCGCGAGCTCGGCTCGTCGGTGAGGCAACGCTACGAGCTGTGGAAGAAGTGGCCGATCATCGTGTCTCCTTGCAGTTGGAGGCCGTGGCAACGACGGAGCTCGGCGAGACACAGATCGCCATGGCGCAGGTACTGATGGATGGAGTGCCGGTGCCTCTCGTTGGCAGTGCACTGCTCGACGAGCACGATGCCACTGCCGCCACGGTGCGAGCAGTCTTGGATGCGATCAACCGCCGGCTCGAACAGGTTCTGTAGGGTCCACGCCTGCCCTTCGCTAGCGCTCTGCAGTTGCGGTACAGAACTGCCCGCGAGAATCACTCCGTTTGGGTTTGGGCCCACATGAGGTCGCGAATCGTCACTACACCGAGGAGTTCGGCATCTGCCATCACGGGTAGGTGCCGGTAGCCGGTTTCGAGGAGCCAAGCTACTGCTTCCGATACGGTGACATCGGGAGCGAACGTGTCCGGCGCTTCACTCATCCAGTCCTCGACCAGGGCAGCACCCAGGTCGACGTCCTCGGCCACTGCCATGACTAGGTCACGTTCAGTGAGAATGCCGACGAGCTCCCGGTTGTCAACGACTATGACGTAGTCGCTTTCACCATCGGCCATAGCCTGGGCGGCGTCGTTCAACGTGCCCTCCGGGCCAATCACCTCGGTAACTCCACCTACTAAAGCATGTAGGCGCATCTTCCCTCCGGCCTTTCCGACACAACCGACACTACCCGATGGGGACGTATGGGTCGAAGTCGATGCGTCTCTCGAGCGTGCGATCTGGCGTCATCTCTCCGAGAGGCATGGCCTCCGGCGCGACCGAAGTCTCTGCAGAGCAGAACTCGAACTTGAACCGAGCCGAAGTTTCTGCAGAGCAGAAACTCGAACCTCTCCCAAGGCGGAGCCTTTGGAGAGGCGCACGCTACAACAGGTCTTGCTCCCGGATCCCAAAGGAGGGATGGCGGAGCCGGCACAATGCCAGCTTCTCGAGTTGCCGGATCCGCTCCCGAGTCAGCTGGAACTCATCTCCGATTTCCTCGAGCGTGCGCGGCACTCCGTCGTAGAAGCCGTAGCGCAGTGCCAGGATCCGACCCTCTCGCTCGGGAAGGCGCTCGATCGACTTGCGCAAGCTATTGGCGATGTCGAGTTCCTCGGTGACCCGCATCGGATCAATGGCGTCCTCGTCCTCGATGAAGTCTCCGAGTTGGGCGCCATCCTCACCGACGGGCTGCTCGAGCGACACGGTGTCTGCAACGCTGAGTGCAAGCTCCACCTTGTCTACGTTGACCCCAGCCTCTTCGGCGATTTCCTCGGGTCGCGGTTCACGCCCCAGTTCCGCCTTGAGACTTGCCTGAGCGGCACGGACCGCAGCAAGCGTGTCGTGGAGATGCACCGGGATACGCACGGTCCGGGACTTGTCAGCAATGGCACGTGTGATGGCCTGCCTGATCCACCACGTTGCGTATGTGGAGAACTTGAAACCTTTGCGCCAGTCGAACTTCTCGACGGCCCGAATCAAGCCGAGGTTGCCTTCCTGGATCAGATCCAAGAAGTCGATCCCAGAGGTGTTGGCGTAACGGCGGGCATTGGCAACGACCAGCCGCAGGTTGGCGGTGAGAAAGGCGTCTTTGGCCTCCCGACCCCGGCGGATATGACGCCGCAGCACCATCTCCTCCGACTTGGTCTTGAACTCACCCTTGTCAAACTTGTCTTGGGCGTTCTGGCCCGCCTCGATCTTCTGCGCGTACTCAACCTCTTTTTCGGCCGTGAGCAGTTCGTATTCGCCGATCGCAGTGAGGTACTGGCTGACGAGGTCGGTGGTCAAACGGCCACGATCGTCGGTGAGCTTGTTCTTGTCGAGATCCTTACGTGAGCGCGACAACGTATCGCGGTCGATCCGCTCTTTTGCTTCCTCGCGCTCGTATTTGGCACGATCGAGCAACTTGTCTCGCGTCTTGCTGGTCTTCGCCATTAAGGAGGTCCTCCGAGACCGTCTAGCCCGCTCCTAACTCGCGCGTCAGCGACTCAGGAGTCCTTCTTCGGGGGTGCTCCACTATCACATACATATGCAGATTTGTGAACCCCCTAAATCGGGTTTTGTTCCACGGATAATGACCCAGCCAGAGCCAGGCAGTTCCGTGCGACGCTCAACTGCGACCGTATCGCTCCGGGGTCGTTACGTAAAGACCCAACCTGATGACGCACCCGCAGTTGGGCATAGTGGTAGCAACGCCCGCACAACCCGGTTTGTTCCCGACGAGACGTTGTGAGCAACCAATAGCTGCCAAACGGTCCCTAGACTCGCAGCCGTCCCATCGTGGCTGGCTCAAGCCACCTGCCCCGCTTTGTCGATATGGATCTCATGCGCAGACTTCTGGTTCTCATCCTGGCGAGCGTCGCCATTTGCAACCCCGCCCTCGCAGCTGTCCCCAACGATGTGATCGTCGACGAGTCGTTCGACGGCGACGTGCTGGCGGCCTTCGATGACGGCGCCTGGGGCTTCGCCTCGCTTGCCTCCGGCCATGTCGGCCCGGGCCTCAACGCAATCATCCCGGTCGGGCAGCATTGGGGCGGAGCCGGCCATTGGGAGTTCGACAGGCGAGGCGTCGCCGAGCCCGAGGAGCTGTACTGGCGCTATTGGGTGAAGTTCCCAACCGGGTTCTACATCGAGACTCCCAACCGGGGCAAGTTGCCCGGCCCTGCGGGCCTCCATTCGGCGAACTGCCGGGGAAATCGAGTATCCACACCGGAGGAACCGTGTTTCTCCGCCCGGATGCTCTTCTCCCGGCTATACGGTGAACCCGCAGACCCTGATGGCCCGGACGACAAGACCCTTCTCGGCTTCTACACCTATCACGTCGATGGTCCTTCCAACCGGGGCGACATATGGACCTGGGATCCTGAGGTAGCGCTACTCGACCACGGCAAGTGGTACTGCGTCGAGGGCTTCATCGAGATGAATACACCGGGGGCGCGCGACGGAGTGCTCAGAGGCTGGGTTGATGGTGAGGATGCGTTCCAGAGGACCGACATCGCCTTCCGCCGTGCAGATGAGGCCTGGATGAAGATCAAGAGTCTGTGGTTCGATGTCTACTACGGAGGGACCGAATCAATCGTCCACAATGAGATCCACTTCGATTCGCTCGCATTTGGCCCATCCCGGATTGGTTGCGACGACTCCGGGGAGTACACACCGCCGTTTTGGGATGATGACGATTCGGTCTTCGAAGCAGACATCATCTGGTTGGCCGACTCCGGGATAACCCAGGGCTGCAATCCGCCGACCAATGACAAGTTTTGCCCCGGCAGCGCGGTGACCCGTGGCCAAATGGCGGCGTTTCTCACACGCGCTTTGTCGCTGCCGGTGCCGGCCGGCGTCGACACGTTCGTTGACGACAACGATTCTGTGTTCGAGGCGAACATCGAGGCGCTGGCCGCGGCCGGGATTACCGCCGGGTGCAACCCACCGGCGAATGACCGCTTCTGTCCTGAGCAGCGACTGAGCCGAGGACAGATGGCGGCCTTCCTGACCAGGGCATATGGCTACCCATCCGTCGGCGGTGACCGATTCGTGGATGACAACGACTCGATCTTCGAGAGTGCAATCGAGTCGCTTGCTGCGGCCGGGATCACCGCCGGGTGCAACCCACCAGTCAACGACCGGTTCTGCCCCGAAGCCACCCTCACCCGTGGTCAGATGGCAGCGTTCTTGCACCGGGCCGCCGGATAGAACTCGAACCACCTCCAGCCTTCAAGGGATACGCTTGACGTGTCTACCCGGGAGGGGTCAATGGCAAGGTTTGACGGATCAGTTGCCCTCATCAGCGGCGGTGCCCGCGGCATGGGAGCCGAGCACGTCAGAGGCCTCTGCGCAGAGGGAGGTTCGGTCGTATTCGGGGACATCCTCGACGAAGAGGGCCGAGCGCTCGACGAGGAGCTTGGCAAGGCAGCCTGCTACGTCCATCTCGACGTCACCAACGAGGACGACTGGGAAGATGCCGTAGCTATGGCTGAGGAGCAGTACGGTCCGATAACGCTGCTTGTCAACAACGCCGGCATCGTGGAGTACGGGGCGATCGGCGAGATGACCCCCGACGAGTTTCGGAGGGTGATCGACATCAACCTCACCGGGACCTATCTGGGGATGCACTACGCCCTACCCTCGCTGCGCAGAGCCGGGGGCGGAGCCATCATCAACATCTCGTCGACCGCGGGTCTGATGGGATATGCGACGATCGCCGCTTACGGCGCATCGAAATGGGGGGTGCGCGGCATGACCAAGGCCGCCGCGCTGGAACTGGGACCGGACAACATCCGAGTGATGTCGATCCATCCAGGTCCCATCCGGACGCCGATGACTGATGGCATGCCCGACGAGATGACTCACTCGCAACCAATCAAGCGTTTTGGAGAAGCGGACGAGGTCACCAAGCTCTTGTTGTTCATGGCGGCCGACGCCACCTACAGCACCGGTTCGGAGTGGGTGATCGACGGCGGGGCGGTACTAGGTCCGGTGATGGACATCCCAAGCGAGTAGCGGCTACGGCGTAGGCGTTATCTCCGCAAGACGACCGTCTTTGTCGGCGTAGTCCCAGACATCGATCGCCGGGGGCTCGACGCCGAGAGTTGTGAGGACGGTGCACACCTGGCTGCGGTGGTCGGTACCGTGGTGTAGTGCCTGGGCGAGACGGATACCCAAGGGGGCGTGGTTCTCCGATCCGTCGTCGTGGTAACGGATCACGTTGGTGTCGGGATCGAGATCGCCGCGGGTCAGGGACTGCCACGCCTCCAGGTTGTTCTCCATGACGCTCCGCATGGCGGCGGGACCCATGTTGCCGACATCGGCTAAGGGATGCTGCCCCCCCGTGAGGGCATACAAGTAGGCCGAATCAGCACCGACGATGTGGCGCAAGGTGTCGATGATCGAACCGAAGGTTCCTTCAGCTCCGGTCTCGAGCTGTTCTGGTCCGAGTGACCCGCACACGTCGAGCAGCCGGATCGTTGCCCAAACATGGTGACCAAAGGCGTCGTGCAGTAGTGGTGTAGTCATGGGACCACCCTACCCAGAGAGAGCGCCGGCCGGAGGCTCGCTCCTACATCCCGCTTGCGGACGAATCCGGCAGGTGGATCTCAATGAATGGCTTGTCCTCGTCAGGCTGCTTGCGGGCCGCTTGCTCGGCCCACATCTCCTCCGCGTCGCGGCCGGCCTCCACCTGGGCCTGTGCGAGTAGCTCTCTCAGCTCTTCCTGGCGGTCGAGCAGGGCGAGGCGGTCGGCGAACGCGTCGGAGGGAAGTGCGGCGAGCTGGTCCATGACGGCACCGAGCTCGGCGAGGATGGCATGTTCCTCCATGCGTCCCAGACTACGCCGGAGCCAGGTGCTTGGATAGGCGCAACGCACATCTCAGGCCAACGAATCTCAATCCCTCCGTCGCAATGATGCCGGCGTCATGAGTGCCTGGAGCATCGTGAGAGAATCACAACCGATCACGATCGGCGGAGGCGGGTATCTCGAACGGAGCTGCAATTGCGGCATTGGCGTTGGCAGCCGTCCTGGTGGGATGCAGCCCGGGCGGGTCGTCATTGTCGGAAAGCACCGGGGAAGCCCCTGAGTCCCCACCGCGAGCCTCGGCAACGACGACGACGGCCGCCGGGATCGAGGTCGAGGAGGCCTATCAGCGGTGGTTGACCCACGGAGTGGCTGACTATGACCTCGAGTACGCCCTAGAGCAGTCCGACAGCGCGGGAGCCTACCGGTCGGTGGTGCGCGACGGAAAGGCAGTGAACTGCTTCCTTGATGACGAGTTGTCGCTCCGGTTGAAGTGCGATCGCTTGCACTACACAGTGGAGAGCTTGTACAGCCGCCTCGGGTCACCGGGGGTGACCGTGTCCAATGTCGAGTTCGATCCGGAGTGGTCTGTCCCTCTGCGGGCAGTCCTCCAGGAGCCGGACGGCAACGTGACCTCATTTGAGTTGTTGTCATTCACCACCGTGGATCCGATTGACTGGGTTGCGTACGTCGACGATGCCCTCGCTGTGCTCGAAGCGAACTATTCCCAGCCGGACCAGGTGAACTGGGACGAGGTGCGGGAGGTGGCGCTCAGTCGAGTCACGGCGGTGCCGCGTCGGGTGAACGCCTTCACTGGTCTCATCAGTGCCTCAGACCTGGTACCCGGTGTGCTGTTTCGGACGGCTAGAGAGGCCGCGGTGCGGGCGGCGACTTCAGAGGAGATGTGGGCGTCTGCCGTCGCAGATGCGGTCGGAGAACCACCATCTGGGTACAGGATCGGCAACGTGGGGTATCTGCAGATTCAGGGGGCGTTTCCGGATCAGGCTTCGGAGTTTGCCGCCGAGGTCCACGGTTTGATGCGTGATATCGACGCTGATCCAGTGTGTGGTTGGGTTGTGGATCTCCGTGAGCAGAGCTGGTCCGATCTCGGTCGCGAGATGCTGGCTCTCGGTCCTTTGCTCGGCGATGGCGCGGTGGTGACCCGGCTACTCGACGAGGAGAGAGAGGTCTGGTCGTACATGGCCGGAACAGTGTCTGTGGACGGAGGACCTCTAGTCGACTACTACGGCCAGCGAGAACTCGACACGACCGGGTTGACTGTCGACGACCCCTACCGGGCGCGCCGGGCTGACTCCCCGATCGCGGTCCTCACCGCTTTCGAGACTGACGTTTGGCCGTCTCTGGCGTTCAGGGCGCTGCCGGGGACACGAGTCTTCGGGCAACCGACGGCGGGCGGTGTCCCGGTGTTGAGCGCAGCTGAGCTCGTCGACACAGAGTTCGTGTTGGAGCTGCCACTAGGGGCGCAGCTCATCTACCGCTCGTTCCGGTCCGTCGACCTGCTCGACCGAAACGGCCAACCCCACGAGCCATGGCCCGATGACGTCGTCTTGCCGGTACCAGAATCCAGCACAGATGAGGTCCTCGACGCTGCTGTGCTGTGGTTGTCGGAACAGGTTGCGTGCTAGGGCAGAGAGCGCTGTTCATCCCCAGCTCCTGCGAATGCCGCTGCCCGGGGCGGGCGTCATGGGATACCGCTTCGCACCCGTAACCTTGCCGCATGCCCAATCGACTTGCCCACTCCACCTCCCCCTACCTGCTGCAACACAAGGACAACCCCGTTGACTGGTTCGAATGGGGACCCGAGCCATTCGAGCTTGCCCAAAGCACCGATCGGCCCATCCTGCTCTCGGTTGGCTACTCGGCATGCCACTGGTGCCACGTCATGGCTCACGAGTCATTCGAGGACGACGACACCGCGGCCTACATGAACGAGCACTTCGTCAACATCAAGGTGGACCGCGAAGAGCGCCCCGATGTCGACCGCATCTACATGGACGCCCTGCAAGCGATGAGCGGGCACGGCGGTTGGCCGATGACGGCATTCCTCACCCCAACCGGGGAACCCTTCTTCGCCGGCACCTACTACCCCAAGGAAGCCCGGGGCCACATGCCTTCGTTCCGGCAGCTGATGGCAAGCATCATCAATGCCTGGACCACCAAGCGCGAAGCCATCGACGACCAGGCGGGGCGGCTTGCTGCGGCGGTAAGTGCAGGAATGCCCGCCGAGGCGCCGCCGCTTGCCGCCGAAGCCGCCGGGGCCGCGCTCGAGCTGCTTGCGGATTCCTTCGACCCCGAGTGGGGCGGATTCGGTAACGCCCCCAAGTTCCCCCAGGCCCCGGTCCTCGAGTTTCTGCTCCGCCGGCTCGTCCTCGACCCCCCGTCGCGCGCAGCCATCGAACCCATCTTGCGTAGCAGCCTCGACAGCATGCGAGCCGGCGGCATCTACGACCAGATAGGGGGCGGCTTTGCCCGCTACTCCGTCGACCGGGAGTGGCTCATTCCTCATTTCGAAAAGATGCTGTACGACAACGCGCTGCTTGCCCGCATCTACCTGCGAGCCGGGCAGGTTCTGGGTGACCAGGCGTACACGGCCACAGCCGTGGAGACGCTGGACTACCTGGCAGGTGAGATGCGCGACCCAGGTGGCGGGATTCACGCTGCTGAGGACGCGGATTCCGAGGGCGTCGAGGGGAAGTACTACGTGTGGACCTGGGACGAGTTCCTAGCTCTCGCCGGTGATGACGCCGATCTAGTCGGCCGGCTCTACGGTGTGACCCCCGACGGCAACTTCGAGGGAGCCAACAACCTCCACTTGAACACGACACCCCAGGAGCTCGCCGCTGCCAGCGGCCTTGGCCTGGGAGACGTCCTGGCTGCCAAGTCACGGGTCGACGACGCCCTGTTGCGAACCCGCCGCACCCGTATCCCCCCTGGGCGCGACGACAAGGTGATCGCATCCTGGAACGGCCTTGCGCTACGTGCCTTCGCCGAGGCTGCCGCAGTCCTCGACTCTGAGGAGTACCTCGAAGTCGCAATCGGCATCGCCCGTTTCGTGACCACAGAGATGGTCGACGGGAACGGCCGCCTGCAGCGTGCCTGGCGCATGGGACGCAGCTCCGGACCCGGCTTCTGCGACGACTACGCCGCCATGGCAGTTGGCCTGTACACGCTCTATTCGGTATCGGGGGATGCTTCGTGGTATGCGGCGGCAGAGCGTCTCGTTGCTGAGATGATCGACCTCTTCGGCGGAGCAGATGGCTTCTTCACTCCAGGGTCAGATGCCAGTGACCTCATCGCCCGGCCGAAGGACTTCGCCGACAATCCGCTTCCCTCAGCCAACTCACTTGCCGCTGAGGCGCTGCTCATCCACAGCGCCTTCACCGGAGACACGACCGAGCGCGTCAATGAGATTGCCCGGGGCGCAGGACGCCTTCTCGAGCGCTACCCGAGCGCCGTCGGCCATCTTCTCGCTGTGTTGATCACGATCGATAGCGGTGTCAAAGAGGTCGCCATCGTCGGCCAACCCGAGCAGCGCCGCCAGCTGCAGCGCGTCATCTGGGAACGCTTTCGACCGGATTGCGTCGTTGCGATGGGGAACGGTGACGGCGGGACAGTGCCATTGCTGCGGGGGCGCGACACTGTCGGTGATGCCGCGGCCGCACACGTGTGTCGTAGCTTTGTATGCAATCTGCCGGTGACCACTCCCGACGCGTTGCGAGCTGACCTGGACGGCTGAAGCGTGCAAATTCACCCAGAATTCTGAGTGGATCGTAAGCTAAGCGCTCGTGAGTAGTGAAACCCCCATCAGGGATGGCCTATGCGTCTACTGCGGAACCGCCAGACCGGTCACCAAGCCGATCTGCCCGCAATGCGGCCGGACCTGGATTGATACCAAGATCGGCGAGGAACTGCCGGCTCTGACTCCCGAAATCGTCGCCGCATCCAAAGAGGAACGTCGGGCTCTTGCCGCAGTCGAGGCGGAAGCGGAGCTGGCATCCGCAGAGCAGCGCCGGCCGTGGGGATTGCTTGTCGGTGCGTTCGTAGGTCTCGTCGCCATAGTCGCAATCATCATTGCCGCCAGTGGTGGAGATGACGGAGATCAGCCCGTTGCCGGCTCCACCCCGGCTACTACCCAGGCACCGACGACCAGTGCTCCCGGTACCACGGCGGGCGGAGCTACTGACACCACCACTGCACCAACCACAAGCACGACCGCCACCACGACCACGACAACTACTACCACGACAACGACCATCCCCCCTATCGAGCCCGAAGGAGCGGCCGTTCCGCTGGACGAGCTTACGCTGGGTGCGTTCGCCCTCGGACCTTTCCGCTTCGACACCGGCGCCTACCTGGGTCGCCTCGTTGCCAGCCTGGGCCAACCCGACTCCAAGACTGCGGCTGATACCGATCTCGGTCTGTGTCCCGAAGAAGAGGGCACCGCATACACCTGGGGTGCACTCACTGCGATCTTCCGTATCGAAGGGGAAGAAGAGATTCTCGTCGGCTACCGCCTCGACGACACCGGAACCGAGCATCCGACCCAGCAGATTGCGAGCCGCTCGGGCCTGCAACTGGGGCACACCATCGAGAAGCTCGATGCCATCTACCTGGCATCTGGACTGGCCCTCGAAGAAGTCGACGGCACGCCCACCTTCCTACTGCTTCGGTCGAGTGACGATGCCACCCTGTTGTGGGGCCCAGTGTCCGGCTTGGGCACGACTGACGTGGTGGAAGGCATCTACTCCCCACGGTCATGCGACGGCGGCCCGATACCCAGCGTGTAGTTATGGCGGCAGGGGGGCACCAACGACCGTTCGCCAGTACTCGAAGCCATCTAACATTGCTGTTCCTGCTGCCTGCCGAGGTCGTCAACGATGGCTAGCGACCCAAAACAGAAAGATCCGGGCATATTGGCCCGAGTCCTGACCGTGCCCAACCTCGTTTCGGTTGGCATTGGGCTCATTGTCTTTTGGGTTATCGCCGGACAATGGCGTACCCCGGGAGGTACCGTTGCCGCCGCGATCATCGGCAGTTTGGTGACTGCGGGTGTGTGGCTGCTGTGGATGCGGCTGGGACGGGGCCCCAGCATTGCGGGGTCAGTGGACGAGCCCATCCTCGCCTACGTGCCGACTACGGAAGGCCGACCGACACCCACACTCGGTGACCCGGATTCCGAAGCCGCCCAGGCTTATCTCGACGCGATCGCAGGGTTGGAGCGCGCCACTAAGGGCCAAGTTGTCCTCGTCTCCAGCAGCAGCCCCGGATTGGGTGCCACCACGGTGGCCATGAACCTGGCTACTGCAGCCACGCGTATGGGACGGCGCGCAGTACTGATCGATGCCGACCCGTCCGGTGGAGTCTCCAAGTACGGACGCACGGAGGATGTCCCCGGGTGGATCGACCTGGCAGCCGGCACAGCGGACCTGGATGAGGCGTCGAGGTTGTGGAAGGTCGATGATGCCAACACCCTTCCGGTAATCCCCTTTGGCTCGGACATACCGGACCGCGGCGACGTGCTCGCCGGAATGGACATCGCAAACATCATCGACCAACTGACAGAGCATGCCGACCTGCTGGTGGTCAACTCGGCACCGCTCAATTGGGACAGCAGCCTGCCGCAGGTGGCCACTCATGCCGACGGCACTGTGCTGGTCGTCACTCCAGAGGTCGATGCTCGACAGCTGTCCCAGATCGGCGAACGATTTGCAGACATCGGAGCCCCGATCATCGGCTACATAGTCAACAAGGCCGATCACTTGCTCGACAAACGACCCTTATGGCGCCGATCTCTCAAGAGGACGCTGAGCACGTTTCTCATCTTGATACTGGTCTACTCCGGGTGGAATGCCCTCAGCGTCTGGAACTCATGGCAGAACGTCGAACGCGACACATACGACGAAGTCGCTCTGGCAGAGCTTCCCGACGTCCCGCCGCCGAGCGACATCGGCGAACCACTCACCGAAGAGGCTGCGACCGCGGTCACTGCGACTCCGACCGAGGAGGGCGTCTACGACACGTACATGCTGGTTGGTTCGGGCTTCGGCGACATTCTGGCGGACGTGATCATCCTGGTGATGTTGCCGACCGACGGCAGTTCTCCTCTGATGGTTTCACTGCCGCGCGACCTCTATCTGCCCAACCGCTGCACGCAGGGCTACACCCGGCTCAACGCCAACCTCAACGGCTGTGGGGACGATATCAATGGACCCACGCTCCTGTCGGGCGCGGTTGAGGACTTCACTGGAATCGAAGTAGACCACTTCGCTCTCTTCACGTTCGAGGGCTTCGAGCAGATCATCGACGAGGTCGGTGGTGTTGAGATCTGTATTGACTACCCGGTGCGCGACCGTAAGGCCGAACTAAACCTGCCGGCCGGATGCACCAACGCCGACGGCGCCCAAGCGCTGGCGTGGGTGCGCTCCCGATCCACCCTGGAATACGTCGACGGGGCCTGGAGGATCATGGAGGACGTCAGTGATCTCACCCGCAATGACCGGCAGCAGGACATGATCCTGGCGATGTTGGAGAAGGCCGCCGAGTTCGACTCACCCCAGGAGATGGCAGGGGTGGTTCGCTCGCTCACCAATGCGTTCACCCTCGACGATCAGCTGGGACTCAGCGAAGTGATCAGCGTCGCCTGGGACCTGCGGGGCCTCAAGGCAACCGACATCGTGCGGCTGAAGGTCCCGGTGTCCAACTACGAAACCAACGACGGTGCTCAGGTGCTCGTGGCAACCCGACCGTTCGATGCGCTTCTCGAGGAGTACTTCGCCGCTCCGGCTGAGGGGCTCCCCGAGTAACCGCGTATTGCGCACATCCGGCAATATGATGGTCCAACCCGAGCCTGAGACGATGTGAGCGACCGCAACGAACCCCCCACTTATGACGAAGGATCCGACCCGTACGAGGGTCTGGTGGACCTCACCGGCGAGGAACCACTACCGCCGCTGGAGGATCCCAATCTGCCGCCTGCAAGCCCGCCTCGCAGCCCCCTGCTGACGGGACTCATTCTGGGCTTGCTATTGGTCGTGCTCAGCATCGCGATCTTCAATCTGACGCGGGACGACGAAACCACTGCTGCTGCGGAGCCTCCGGGAACAACAGAAGCTGGAGAGAGTGCAACAACAGAGCCCGGCGAAACCACGATACCCAATGACGAAACAACCGTGGACAACACCTCGACCACCACAACCGCAGCGCCCGTGGTCTTCGATCCCTACACGGCAGTCGGCAATCCCGTTCCTTTCGACGACCTCAAGCTCGAGGTTGGCGGAATCGGGCCGATCCGCCTCGGCGCCCCAGCCTCAGAAGCGGTTGGCCAGCTGATCGCCACTCTCGGCGAACCGACCTCCGACACCGGCCCGGTTCCCGGCACAGACGAATTCGGGGCATCGTGCCGGGACACCCAAATGCGAGTCGTAACCTTCGGCGCCCTGGCTGCGGTCGTCATCGTCGATGCAGATGGTGCGGAGACATTCGGCGGCTACCGGCTCGACCTGACCTACGAGGGTGCTGCTACCTCTGCATCCGTCGAAATCGAGACTCTGAGCGGCTTGAAGCTGGGGTATTCGGTGGTCGATCTCAGACGCATCTACGACGGCTTTGACATCAACCTGGTGAATGACCCGGATCTGGGACGGATCTTCGAGCTGCGCAGCGGCAACACCGGCAACCTCCTGTTGTGGGGCCCGGTGACCGACAGCGGCAACGAGGGTACCGACCAGATCATGGGTATCTACTCAGTCGATGCCTCTGCCGGGTTCTGCTAGTGGTCGTAGCCGGCAGGATCAGACGAGGCCCACCCAAGCCAACTACACTCTCGACGGTCATTGAGCCGGAGCTGAGGCCTTGAGAAATCGTTCCACAGTCGTAATCACAGGGGCACTGGCCGGCGGTTTGCTGGCACTTGCCTTGCTGGCCCTTTTCCTCGGCCGTTTTGCCGCAGAGCCTGGGCTGACGGAAGGCGGCGACGCTCTATTGGCAATGAGTAGCGGTGCGCTCTACCTGGCGTCCGTGGTCGCTGCTCTCATTGGCGGAGCAGTGGTCTCGACTGTCGCCTACGGAGTCTCTGCGACGGATGATGAGGAAACCAGGTTCCAGCTGGCACACATCATGCCCTTCGGGCTGCTGACTGCGGTAGCTGCCGGTTATCCGGTGTTGCGTGCCGGTCTTGGGGTATCTGCAGATGCCGCGGCGGGAACAACCGAGGTGACCGCAGCGGCTCTGGCATTCAGTTCCCTTGCAGCCGGTGTAGTCGCTGGTGGTGCCACCGCATGGGTCGCTACCACGCTGGCTACCAAGAGCATTGTCGGTCTCGAGGGCGAGGCCGCCCCGGCGAACACTGCGGCCATGATGCGAGCAGCAACTCAAGCCGTGATGGGGCCGATGCTGGCGATTGTGGTGATTGCGGTGCTGGCAATCGGCCTTGCGCAGTTGCTGCTGGCTGCCGAAGGGACGGCGGCGATTGCGATCTTTGCCGGGGTTGGTGCCTTGGTGCTCCTCGGTGCGGCGGCGGCCGCCTACCTGGGCGGGGACGGCACCACGGCGGAGTAAAGCCGCGCGCCGTCAAGACTCCGTCGTCGTGCTCACCTTTGGGGTCGGGTTGCTATAGCGCTGTTCATCGTTCCACCAGGAGAACCAGATCCATGCGATATAGCCCCACAGCAGGATGCCGGCACCCAGCTTCATGATGAGGCCTGCCATGATCTGATCGTCCAGCGCAGAGATGCCCCAGAGCCGGGGAAACGTCTCATAGATCGGGTACAGCGGCGACTCCCCAAAGGTGAGGAACGTCGCAGGGATGGTCGGCACCAAGGACTGCAGGAAGATGTACCCCATTCGCAGGAACGGCGGGAGCCGGGGGATGTCCGGAATCGGCCCCAGCACCGGCCACCACATCAGGATTCCCGTCAGGAACAAGATCGCATGTAGTCCGAAGTGGGCGAACTCGTTGCGCAGCATGAGGTTGAGAACTGCGGGAGCGTGGATGAGACCCAGCATCCCGTTGAACAGCGCCAACGCCACCAGGGGTTTGGTAAGGATCTTCAGTACCGGGAGGATCGGCTTGACGATGAAACGGATCAACCACCATGGGGTTCCGAGCAGAATCAGCGGGGGCGCAATCAGGCCGAAGACCAGGTGCTCGACCATGTGGAACATGAACAGGCTGCTCTCGCCGATGTCATGGACCGGCCACGACGAAACGAGGTAGAGCGACGCGAGTCCGGCGTAGAACGCGATCCGCTGTCGCCTGGTGACGACAACCTCGCCGCGTGGGGCGTGGTGCTCTGCAAGCCGCCGCACTCCGTATTCGTAGAAGAGAGCCATGGCTGCGAGCACGCCGAGGACATCGAAGTGTGTGTGGAACGGAGCGACCTCGAAGATCGAGTCGGTGGTCATCTATGTTCCGTCCGATGGGTCCGATCGGGCATAAGGGGCCGGCAGGGACATCTACAGGGCATTGAACGTCAGCAGCACGACGATGAATAGCGGGAACACTCCAAAGACTCCAAAGAAGAACAGCGTTCTGTAGAGCTTCTTCTCGTAGCGGAGGTGCATGAAGAACCCCACTACTGCAAAGAACTTGACCGCCGCCAACGCCCACAGCAGGGGCACCTTGACGGGATCGAGGGCCGAGATGCTCGGCACCGCAATCTCGATTGCCGTGACGACGGCCAGAATGCCGGCAATGACCCAGTACGTGCTTGGACTGGGATGAGCCCGATGTGCGGTTTCTGCCATGGTCACACCTGCAACAAGTAGACGACGGTGAAGATCACGATCCACACGATGTCAACGAAGTGCCAGTACAGACCGACCAGCTCGACATTGAGGCCCCGATCGTCGAAGAGCCGGCCGCTGAAGGACAAGTAGAACATGGTCATCAGCATCAAGACGCCGATTGCGACGTGGGCACCGTGGAATCCGGTGAGCATGTAGAACGCCGAGCCAAATGAGCTGGTCGAGAGCGTGAGTCCCTTGTGCACGAACTCGGTGAACTCGAAGACCTGACCGGCGAGGAATGTCGTTCCCAGCATGGCGGTCGCTAGCAGCCAGATTCGAGTTGCTCGGGGATCGCGGTTCTCGAATGCGTTGTGTGCAAGCACCATCGTCAGGGAGCTCATGAGCAGGATGAAGGAGCTCGCCGAGGTGAACGGGATGTCGAATATCTCCGCGCCCGGCCCATCCGCGGTCTCGTTCCGATAGAGCAGGAAGGTGGCGATCATCGAGCCGAAGAACATGCATTCGGAACCCAAGAACACCCACATGGCCGCCTTGCGGATCGGCTTGATGTCGTGGTGATCGTGCACCTCGACGGGCGCTGACTGGCTAGTCATGATGTTCATCCCTCGTCACGGGCTCGAGTGACCACCCGAATACGCCCCACATGGTTATCAGCGTGCCGATGCCGGCCACCACCCAGCCGGCGCCCGGCGCGTAGATCAATCCGTACCCAACCGTGGTGATACCGGTGGCAGCGACGAGCGGGTAGTACGACGGTGACGGCATGTGCATGTCTTCTTCTTCATGAGAGCCATCACCACCGGTGTCGGTCTCGACAAGAGTGCCGCCGGTCACATCGGTCATGCGCACTGCTCGACCCTCTTCGTCGGTGGCGTACTTGCGATGCCAGAAATCATCAACATGTTCCACGATGGGGATCTCATCGAAGTTGTGCACCGGCGGTGGCGACGAGATCGACCACTCGAGGGTACGCCCGTCCCATGGGTCGGGTCCGGCTTCGACTCCGTTCTTGCGACTCTTGATGAGATTCCAAGCGAAGATCAGGAACGAGACACCAATGATGAAGGATCCAACGGTGGCCACCTGGTTCCAGAACTCCCAGCCGAGCCCCTCCCCGTACCGGTAGGTACGTCGCGGCATTCCGTTGAGACCGAGGATGTGCATGGGGGCGAAGGTCAGGTTGAAACCGAGGAGCATCAGCCAGAAGTGCCACAAGCCCATCCGCTTGTCGAGGAACCGACCCGTCCACTTCGGGAACCAGTAGTAGGCGCCGGCCACGAAACCGAAGACACCGCCGCCGAAGAGAACGTAGTGGAAGTGGGCGACGACGTAGTAGCTGTCATGCTGCTGATAGTCAGAAGGCACCACGGAGTGCGTGACGCCGGACAGGCCGCCAATGACAAACAGAGACACAAATCCGATGGAGAAGAGCATCGGCAACTCGAACCGGACCTTGCCGCCCCACATGGTGCCGATCCAATTGAAGATCTTCACACCGGTCGGGACTGCGATCAGCATCGTGGCGATGCCGAAACCGGCCTCCGCCACCGGACCCAACCCGGCGGTATACATGTGGTGTGCCCAAACACCGAAGCCCATGAAGCCGATGGCGATGCCGGAGAAGACCACGAATGGATAGCCGAACAGCGGCTTGCGGCTGAACACCGGGATGATCTCCGAGACGATCCCCATCGCGGGCAGGATGAGAACGTAGACCTCGGGATGGCCAAACAGCCAGAACAGGTGCTGCCAGAGCAGTGGATCGCCGCCGCCGCTGAAGAACTGAGTGCCGAAGTTGCGATCGAAATACATCTGGAAGAGCCCGACTCCAAAGATCGGGAGGGAGAAGATGAGGAGGAAGGAGACAACCACCGCCATCCAGGTGAAGACCGGAATCCGCATCAGCGTCATGCCGGGAGCCCGCATCGTGAAGACGGTGGCGATGAAGTTGGCGGAAGCCATGATTGAAGCGATGCCGAGCAGCTGCGCACCGATGGCGTAGTAATCCATCCGCACGAACTCCTCGAGCTGCGTCGATAGCGGTGCATACCCGAACCATCCGCCATCGGGAGCTCCCCCGAGGACAAACGACGAAAGCAGCATGATCGTTGCACCTAGGAAGAGCCAGTAGCTGAAGGCGTTGGCTCGCGGAAACGCCACGTCGCGGGCGCCGATGTGCAGCGGAATGAAGTAGTTCATGAACGCCGCGCCCACCGGCATCACGACAACCAACAGCATGGTGAGGCCGTGCATGGTGAACAGCTGGTTGTAGGCGTCGGCGCTGAGGATTGTGCCGTTGGGAGTGGCCAACTGAAGCCTGATGAATAGTGCTTCGAGGCCGGCAATGAAGAACGCCACCAGGGCGGTGACGCCGTACATCATGCCGATCCGTTTGTGGTCGACGGTGGTTATCCAGCTCCAGATCCCGGTGGGTTGTGCGGGCACTAGGTCCTTGCTGGTGTCGAGCACCATTTACTTCCACCCTTCCAAGAGCGCGATCAGGTTGTTGATGTCATCTTCGGACAGATTGAAGTTGGGCATACCGAGGATTCGTCCGTTTGGTATGTCGTTGAGCTCAGGAAGCATCGGCTTGAGGTCAGCCGGATTTGCCAGCCATTGGGCGAGATGCTCCCGGGTGTTCTCAAAGGTCCCAGCACCGAAGGTGCCCCGACTTCCGAAATGAGCGAGGTTGGGAGCCAACGATGAAGTGAAGGTGACTCCGTCGACTTCGATGGTACGTACCGGACCGATGTCCTCGATCCCGTCGGGACCGGACACTGTGGCGTTGTGGCAGGCGACGCAGGTGTTGAAGGCTTCGAATCCGGCAGCGGCAGCACCCTCGGTCGGGACGACCGCCGGAGTGAGCTGGTCCTCGACCCAGGCATCGAAATCAGCCTGGTTGCGAACGTGTACTTTGAAGCGCATGTCGGCGTGAGCTAGCCCGCAATACTCCGCACACTGGCCGGGGTGGGGCTGGTCGGGAGGAGTCGGGTTGTCGGCTATGAGGGTCAGATTGGAAACCCGATTGGGGACCACGTCCCGCTTGCCGTTGAGCACCGGGACCCAAAAGCTATGGATCACGGCTGAGGAGGTCATAGTCAGGTTGACCTCGGTGTCCTCGGGTATGTAGAGCTCGTTAGCCGTGACGAGGGTGCGGCCATCGGGCCCCACGAGGTCGATGTACTCGAACTCCCACCACCACTGATGACCGGTCACCTGGACCTGAAGAACGTCAGGCCCCTCGGCAACGGCGCGGACATCGAAGATCCCCTTGACGATCGGGTAGCCGATGCTGGCAAGAATCAGGGCCGGGATGATGGTCCACAGAATCTCGATTGGGGTGTTGCCGTGGACTTGCACCGGCTCGGTGTCATCGTTCTTGCGAGCCCGGTAGCGGAACACCGCGTAGAACAAGCCGACCTGGACGATCACAAACACGACTGTCGCCAGGATGAACACCAGTTGCCACAGATCATCGATGGTGCGGGCGATGGGACCTTCGGGGTTGAGCGCAGTCTGGGGACCGGAACCGGAGCATGAAGCCAGGACAACGGCGAGAGCGGCCACTAGGGATGCGACGCGGAATCGTGCGAGGCGGGTTCGTGTGTCTCTGCTCTTGTGAGGTCGTTTCACTTTGCTGCAATCATGCGAAGGTGGCCTGGCGAGCGGCATCGTAATCACCGAAGTTTGGGAACCGCAACACCTTCCTGTACAAGCCCTCTGTAGGTTTGGTCGGCGATCGAATTGACCGACGCACCGAGGCTAATGCCATACTCGGCCAAGTTTCACGGAGTCCTTCCCATGCCTGTTTCCATCGTCGAGCTTGCCGTAGCCCTAGTGGTGGTGGCCGTCGGCGCGCTCATTCAGGGTTCGATTGGGGTCGGTCTCGGCATCCTGACGGTGCCCATC
>JASJEG010000123.1 GCA_030064765.1 Acidimicrobiia bacterium
GGTTTCTGGGTTACCGCGGGACCGTGTCTTTGGCCAAGCCGGCATCCTGGATAGCTCGCGCTTTGCGCACTTCATCTCCGAGAAGACGGGGGCCGATATCCAGGCGATCGACGCGGTCACGCTGGGCAGCCATGGCGAGACGATGGTGCCGGTGCCGTCACTGTGCAAGGTGGAGGGGAAGCCTCTCGGGGATGTGCTGGATCCGGGGACCATCGACGACTTGGTGGAGCGCACCCGCAAGGGTGGAGCGGAGATCGTCGCCTTCTTGAAGACAGGCAGCGCCTATTACGCCCCATCCGCGGCCGCAGCGTACATGGCCAAAGCCGTTGTCCAGGACTCGGGGGAGGAGATTCCCGTGTGTGCCTGGATGACCGGTGAATACGGCATTGCAGACGTCTACCTGGGCGTGATCGCCAAGGTCGGTGCCGGCGGGGTGCAGGAGATAGTGCAACACCCGCTGACAGACGAAGAAGCCGCCGGTCTCGCCGAGGCTGCGGTGGCGGTCAAGGAGAAGGTTGCGGATCTGGGCGAACTAGATCTGTAGCCGTTGCGGACGGGCGACGCCTAGCTGACGTTTCCTCGGGCGACACTGGATCCACGCGGGCTCGATTGCACGAGGATCTGCGAACCATGACCGCTGGCGAGTTCGCCGCCAAGTACCTGCCACAGACCTGAAGTGCAGCTGTTGTCGCGTGGGCATCCTTGGGCTGGGGGGTCGTCGTCGGTATCGTTCCCTCAGACGAGGTTGATGAGGAGCGGATTCGTGAACAAGGCGGATCTAGTAGACCAAGTGGCCGCCCGGACCGGGCAGACGAAGGTTGCCGTTGCCGCGTCGATCGAGGCAGCCATGGAAGTCATCATCGATACCGTTGCGGAATCAGAATCGGTGACGTTGAGCGGTTTCGGCACCTTCGAACCGCGCGAACGTAAGGCCAGGACCGGACGCAACCCCCGAACGGGCGACGCCGTACCGATTCCGCCGCGAACGGTCCCTTCATTCCGGCCCGGCAACTCCTTCAAGGCCGCCGTCGAGTAGCCGCTTCCCTTCGGTTCCTGCGTAAACAGCGGCCGATATCGGCCGTCAGTTACGCAAGAACGGTCTGGCGGGGAGGTCGATTGCATCGAACTCCAAGCTGCTTGCAGCAGCCGGGGTCTAGTAGTCGATCTCCAGGCCCTCCATGGCGGAGCCCCACGCGTTGATGACGGCTTGGTTCATCATTAGGACCGCCATGTTCCCGGCTACTTTGATCTTGCCCGTCATAAAGGCCATTTGGGTATTGAGCTCGCCCTTGAACATGGCTTCCGCCGTCTCGTAGGTACTCGAGATCGAAACGTCGGCGCTATCCAGCTCGCCGAGCGCCATCGTGGCGACGCCATCGCCCACGCTGAGGTAGTAGTCGACGTCGCCGGCGGGACCTTCGGTCACCTGGAACTGCAGTCCCATGTTGATGTTGGCGATCGAGCTGATGAAGTCATCATCGGCTTGGAGCGCAGTGGTGGCCTCCGCCATATGACCTTCGCTCAAGAACTGCACGCCCATTTGACCAATCCTTCTGTAGGCAACGGAAGCATTGTAAGGCTTGACGCGTCTGGTAGCTGAGACCCCCAGGGGAGTCCTATGTAGCCAGACGAGCTCGTGTCTAGCGCTGGCCGGCCTTGCGCCGATCCTTGAACTTGGCGACGATGTAGTCCCGGTTCATCAGAGCGATGTTGTCGATGCTGATGCTCTTGGGGCAAGCTTCTTCGCACTCGCCGTGATTGGTGCAAGAGCCGAAGAACTCCTCCATCGTCTCCACCATGGCGATCGTCCGCGCATACCGCTCCGGCTGTCCTTGGGGCAGCAGGTTGAGGTGGGCCAGCTTGGCCGATGTGAAGAGTTGCCCGGCGCTGTTGGGGCAAGCTGCAATGCAGGCAGCGCACCCGATACACGCGGCCGCATCCATCGACGACTCGGCGGCAGGTTTCGGTACCGGTATCAAGTTGGCATCGGGGGCGCCACCCGTGTTGACGCTGATGTAGCCCCCCGCCTCGATGATCCGGTCCAGCGGCGATCGGTCGACGATGAGGTCGCGCATCACCGGCATCCCGGTAGCTCGCCACGGCTCGATCACGATCCGGTCACCGTCGTTGAACTTCCGCATATGCAGCTGGCAGGTTGCGGTGCCCTTTTGGTCACCGTGCGGATGGCCGTTGATCATCACGCCGCAAGTGCCGCAAATCCCTTCGCGGCAGTCGTGGTCGAACTCGATAGGTACGTCGCCGGCCTCGACCAGCCGCTCGTTGACCACATCGAGCATTTCGAGGAACGACGAGTCGGGGCTGATTCCCTTTGCCTCGTATTCCCTGAACTCGCCTGGCTTACCGGGGCCGTCTTGGCGCCACACCTTCAGTGTGAGATCCATTACTTGTAGCTCCTTTGTGCCAGTGCGACGTTCTCGAACTCGAGCGGCTCCTTGTGATGGGCCTGGGGGACGTTGAAGCCCTTCCACTCCCAAGCCGACACATGCGCTTGATCGACGTCGTCTCGTTTTGCCTCGCCCTCCTCGGTTTGGTGTTCGACCCGGAAGTGGCCGCCGCAGGACTCCTCACGTTCGAGTGCGTCCCGGCACATCAACTCAGCCAGTTCGAAGAAATCGGCCACTCGGCCGGCCTTCTGCAGCTCGGAGTTGTAGTTGTCCTCGGTACCGGTGACTCGGACGTTCTTCCAGAACTCATCTCGTAGTGCCGGTATCTCGGCAAGGGCCTTTTCCAGCCCGGGCTTGCTGCGAGCCAGCCCGCAGTACTCGATCATGATCTTGCCGAGCTCCCGATGGAATGAGTCGACCGTGCGGGTCCCGTTGATCGACAGCAACTGCTTGAGGCGGCCGTCGACCTCCTGCTCGGCCTCCTTGAAGACCTCGTGGTCTGTCGGCACCGGCTTGACGTTGAGCCAATCAGCCAGGTAGTCGGCGATGGTGTAGGGGAGCACGAAGTAGCCGTCGGCCAGGCCTTGCATCAAGGCACTGGCGCCGAGGCGGTTCGCTCCGTGGTCCGAGAAGTTCGCCTCACCGATGGCGTACAAGCCCGGCACATTCGTCATGAGGTTGTAGTCAACCCACAATCCACCCATCGAATAGTGCGGCGCCGGGTAGATCCGCATGGGAACGTCATAGGGATCCTCGTCGGTGATGCGCTCATACATCTCGAACAGGTTGCCGTAGCGGGCCTCGATGACATCTTTGCCGAGCCGGTTGATCGCATCGGAGAAGTCGAGGTAGACCCCGTTTTTGAGCGGACCGACACCACGGTTCTCGTCGATCATCCGCATCGCCGCCCGCGAAGACACATCGCGCGGTGCAAGGTTGCCGAACGACGGGTAGATCCTCTCCAGGTAGTAGTCCCGCTCGGATTCGGGGATGTCGTTGGCGGCGCGGGTGTCATCTGGGTCGATGGGAACCCAGATCCGCCCGTCGTTGCGCAACGATTCCGACATGAGAGTCAGCTTCGACTGGAACTCGTCGTGCACGGGAATGCACGTCGGGTGAATCTGCGTGTAGGAGGGATTGGCGAAGAACGCCCCCTTGCGGTGGGCCCGCCAAATCGCTGTGGTGTTGCAGGCCATGGCCATCGTGGACAAGAAGAACACGTTGCAATAGCCACCCGTGGCCAGAACCACCGCATGTGCCGAGTGCGAACTGATTTCGCCGTTGATGAGATCGCGCACCACCACCCCGACGGCACGGCCCTCGTGCAGCACCACTTCGAGCATTTCGCTGCGATTGAAGAGCTTCACGTTGCCCAGGCTGACCTGGCGGGCAAGGGCCTGATACGCCCCGAGCAGCAGCTGCTGGCCTGTCTGGCCGCGAGCATAGAACGTGCGCGAGACCTGGGCACCGCCGAAGGAGCGGTTATCGAGCAGCCCGCCGTATTCCCTGGCGAACGGCACACCTTGAGCGGTGCACTGGTCGATGATCTCGTTGGAGACCTCGGCCAGCCTGTAGACGTTGGCCTCCCGAGAGCGGTAGTCGCCACCCTTGACCGTGTCATAGAACAGCCGGTAGATGCTGTCACCGTCGTTGGTGTAGTTCTTGGCGGCGTTGATCCCACCCTGGGCGGCAATCGAGTGAGCTCGCCGCGGTGAGTCGTGGTAGGTGAACACCTTCACGTTGTACCCGAGCTCACCCAGCGTCGCAGCAGCTGAGGCACCAGCCAGGCCGGTTCCGATGATGATGATTTCGTACTTGCGCTTGTTGGCTGGGTTGACCAGCTTCATGTCGAAGCGGTGATTGGTCCACTTGTCTTGAATCGGTCCGGCGGGGACCTTCGCATCGAGTGTCGTCACGAGGCCTCCTTAAGAAATGATTCCGAGTTGGACTGCGATTGGAAAGCTGAGGTTGCCGAGGACTATCACCGCCGTGAAGCCCCAGGCCAAGTAGCGGCGCCACTTGTTGTACACCTCATTGTTGGCGCCGACGCTCTGAAACAGGCTCCACACCCCGTGGAGGATGTGCAGGCCTAGCGCCAGATTGGCCACTATGTAGAGCGCCGCCACGGGGACCCGCTCAAAGCTGGCAATGAGGTTGTTGTACACATCGCCTCGAATGAAATCGGGGTTCGTAGTTCCCCATGTCAGGTCGGCGAGGTGGAACAAGACGAAGAAGAGCACGATCACGCCGGACCAGCGCATCGTGCGTGACGCATAGTTGGCGGCGAGGTATTCGCGGGGCACGTCGTACCTGACTCGTCCCCGAGCTTTCAGGTTGGTGCGGGTCAGTGAGTAGGCGGCGTGGATGTGAATGGCAAAGGCTGCGGTCAAGCCAATCCGCATGATCCACAAGAGGTGGGTCTTCGGCACCAGGTCGCCACCAAGCTCCCGCAAGGCCTCGCCGTAGTGGTTGATCTCCTCTGGACCGAAGTACACCTTCATGTTGCCGAGCATATGGGCGGCGATATAGCCGAGGAGGATCACACCGCTGAGAGCCATGATCCACTTCTTGGCGACATCCGAGCGATAGAACTCGATGATCCAAGGCACTCTCCTGGCCGGCTTGGTGTCCTGGCGGCGGCCGGTTGTGGTCACCGTGAACCTCCTTATGCACGAGTGACCTCATTATCGCAGGGTCTGGTGCTCTCGATTGTGATCCCGATCGATGGTGACCGCGCGAAGGGGAGCGGCCGCGCTCAGTGGTTTGCGATACATAACGCGCGCCGTCGCGCGATTGCGTTTCGTCGGCTCGCCGTCGGCGAGTTGTTCAAGCGCCGCAACGGATTTCGGGGTTGACAGGCGCGCGCGACATTGTTTGAATCACATGAACGTAATTACGAACGTGTAGGGAGATGTACGTTGTTCGCCCGTTTGCTCGAGGTGCTGGACACAGAAGACCTGTCTTGGCATGACCTTGCCAACTGCCGGGGTGCCGACCCCGATCTCTTCTTTCCAGAGCGGGGCGCCTCGACCCGCACCGCCAAGTCGATTTGCCGTCAATGTGCTGTTCGCGACCAGTGCCTCGAGTTTGCCATAGTCTCCAGTGAGAAGTTCGGGATCTGGGGAGCGATGTCCGAGAGGGAACGCCGTAAGATCCGCCGGGAGCGCGCCGATGCGGCCAAGCGCCGCAAGGTTTCATAACCCTTCCAATTTGGGGCCCACGTCATTGTTTGCGTCGTGTACCCTCTGCGCCGGTATGTACTAGCGGTCGAGGGCGGATAGGTGCTGTGATAGGTGGGATAGTCGTTGTTGCCGTGGTTATCGCCGTCGCGCTCTACCTCTATTTACGGCGAGAAACCGGCGTTGAAGAGGGCGAAGTGTCCTCCGCGGCTGTCGAAGGGGCGGCGCGGAGGCGACCCGCAGCGGACTTCCATGTCGTCGACAACCAAGCGCTGGTGACCTTCGACGTCCCGCTGCCCGCAGCGGGAGCGGATCCCGTGCTTCGTGACTTGTTGCTACACCAGGCCACAGAGCTGCTGCGAGACAGGAAGCGGCGGGGCCAGCCGCTCGAGGGCATCGACATGGTTCGGGTCTACGCCAAACGTGCCGGGGACTCTGTAGAAGTCGGCAGTCTCGAATTGACCCAGCTCAGCGAACTCCCCGAGGTTGCTCCACCGATACCGCTGGCGCGAACAGTTGCGGATGACCACGATCCACTGCGGCAACTCGACGATTCCGACATCAAGCGGACAACCTCGGCGGGCGACACCACCGCACTCGATCAGCTGGAGCCAGTCGGTTCGGACATACGGCTGACTGCTGGCCTTGCCGCTGGGTTGAGATCCATCGGGATAGACCCTGACACCATGAGCGTCGAGGAACTCGGCCTCGGGTTGCTCGAGCTGGCGGGCTACAGCCTGCGGGACCGGGGCGACGGCACCTACGTTGCGTCCGGAGGCGGCACGACCTTCTACGTCGCCTTCGTGCCGCACCAACCGGGGTCCTACCCGGAGCTGGAGGCTCCGGCGATGAACCAGTTCCTCGTTGGCTTCTCGACGGCGCGGACGGACCGAGGGCTGCTGATCACAGACAAGTTCGGGCCGTATGCCGTTTACGAGAAGGAGAGGTCGAATCCGAGCTGCCGCTTCATCACACGGGAGCGGCTCCAATCCTTCGTTGATTCGATAGCGCTGGGCTAGTGCCCCGCTCATCACGCTTGCCGAGCCGTGACCTTGCCTGACACGCTCTCACCGTCCGCAACGCTATGGAGCTGGGAGTAGCCGCTGCGGCTTGGCCGCACGGATGAGTACAATCCTTTATGAGCCTCGACGCCCGCCGTCTCGGCGCGTCCTGGCCTAGCAAGGAGTCGAAACAGTGTTCAGGAATTTCAACGGCTGGGAGATCATCATCGTTCTGGTGATCATCCTCCTTCTCTTTGGCGCACGGAAGTTGCCGGATCTGGCTCGCTCGATCGGCGCATCGGCCAAGGAGTTCCGGAAGGGCCTCGACGAAGGTGTCGACGAAGATGCCGACGCGGACGACTCGGATACGAAATCGTAGGTCCGGATCGAGTCTTGGTCGCATCTGCACCGAGTTGCGAAACCCAAGGCCGCAGAATGCGGGCGAGATCTTGCGGCTACGAGCTTGTTTGGCATGTGGCTTCGCGCCTTGAGGCGCAGAGCCACAACGCGCGGGAACTCTCGCCACCTCCCGTGCGTTGTTTGACCTAGGAGTCCGGGGAAGGCCATGGCCGAGGAAGCGACCCCAACCTGGGAAGACGTTGCGCGGATCTATGGGCGCAAGATCTACAACTTTGCCTACCGCCTCACCGGTAACCCGGATGACGCGGCCGATCTGGTTCAAGAGGTATTGCTGCGCGTGCGCAAAGGACTCGCCTCCTATGTCCCAGGCTCCTTCGACGGTTGGTTGTGGCGGATCACGCGCAATGCCTTTCTCGACGACGTCCGGAAGAGGAATCGCCGGCCCACCAGCCCGCTTCCCGAAGACGAGCGCAACCTCGCTGTTGCCAGCCCCTCACCCGATGAAGTATTGGCTTCGGTGCGGCTCTCCGAGGACATCCAGAGTGCTTTGCTCAAGGTCCCGCTGGACTTCCGGGAGTGTGTCGTCCTCTGCGATGTTGTCGGCCTCACTTATGAGGAGATCGCTGAGGCTGTCGAAGCGCCGGTGGGAACAGTGCGCAGCAGAATCCATCGTGGTCGCAAGATGTTGCGGGAGTTGTTGACATGGCCCGTGTGAAGTCATCCAGCGGATGCTCCACTGCGGAGCTCGTTTCGGCCTATCTCGACGGCGAATTGCTTCCCGGCGAACTCGACATCGTCGTTGAGCATCTCAGCGGCTGCTCCGACTGCATAGCTGAGTTCCATCAGTTGCGCGAGATGCGGGCCGCGCTACGCACGCTTCCCCAATTGGAGATCCCGGAGCGACTGCTTCCAGATACTCATCCCGGGGAGCAACTCTCGGCCTATCTCGACGGCCAGTTGACCACCTCAGAGCATGACTTTGTCATATCGCATCTCGACTTCTGCACGGATTGTCGGCTCGAGCTGCATGAGTTGGATGCGGCCCGGACGGCCATCCGCTCGCTGCCGGGTCTGGAGCCTCCCGAGTTCCTGTCCGTGCAGCGCGAGCGGATCGAGCGAGAGCGGTGGACACGGCGTCGCGTAGTTGCCGCCGGCGTCGGCGTTGCCGCAGCTGCGACTCTGTTCTTCGTGACGGTCGGGCCTTCTTCCGATCCCGTCGGCGACTTGGACATCAATCCGTTCTTCGATCAACACCAGGCGCGGGTGTCGGTTGAGTCCGGGATCAATATGCTGCCGGCGTTTGCTCCGGAGCCCTCACCATGAGGCGGCCTCTCCTGCTTCGTGCGGCGACGCTATTGGCTATTGGTGGCTTGTTCGTTGTCTCGGCTGGCACTGCGGCCGGGGCTATCGAACTGGAGGACTACCTGGCCGAGGCAGAAGGAGCCACGTTTGCCGGTCGCCAAGCGACGTGGTGCAGCTATGGCGGCCTCACTGAGTTCAGTGTGGTGTCGGTCGAACATGCCGGCTCGCTGGCGATGGTGGAGGGAGCCGATTCGGCCCGGATGGTCGGCGGAGGGCGCTATTCGGTTATTGGAGACGCGGCGGGAATCGCCCTTTCCGGCTGGTCAACCGCATCCGCATCAGGACGGTACGCAACGGCTTCTGCAGTGTCCGAGACCAGGCTGGAACGCCAGGTCATGGTGGTGACCGTAGAGGAGCGGGATGCGATCCGGGCTCGTATCTGGTTCGACGAGGACACTGGGGCGGCCCTCGGGTCTGAAGTGTATGACGGCAGCGGGGAGCTGTACCGGCTGACCTGGATGCTGGATTTCGATCCGAACCCGCGCAAGATCTTCACCATGATGCGCGATCAGGGATCAACGTATGACCTCGTGGTTTCGGCGGATGCGGGCGACTTGGCTGAGACGGTCGCCGGATACATGAGGGTCGACTCGTATGCTGGGCCGGACAACTCGCTGCACGCCTTCTACACCGACGGCCTGTTCTCGTTCTCGGTATTCCTAATCGAAGGCGACATGGCAGGCGGGCCGTTCACCGACGCCGAGACGATGCGGGTCGGCGGGGCCGACTACCGCTGGCTGCTCACTCCATCGGACATTTGGCTGCAATGGGCCGGCGGCGGCAAGACCTACGTTCTCGTTGGCGATTTGCCCCCAGATCACCTTGCAGACGTGTTGGCCGAACTGCCGCAACCGTCGCGCGGCAATATCCTTGCCCGCATCTGGCGGGGCTTGTTCGGGTAGTTGAGTTTCGCTCGAAACAGGTTTCGAGCGAGTTCTCGCCCGGCGCATGTCGCTTGGGCTCCTAGCTGGGCGACCTCTCGGCCGCGCTCCTCCCGATCGGTCAGGCGGAGCCTTCCCGATCGAGTTGAGGGGGCCGGGACAAAGCCCGCCCCCTCAAACACCCCCAAATCTGGCGCCACCCAACGGACCAAGGGCCCGTTGGGCGGCACATGTCACCCATCTCCCCGGCCAGATCATCGGCACTCGCTGCGTCCTCGCGAACCGGCTGACGCCGGTTCGTCGGCAGTTTCCAGCGGAAACTGCACCGTGCGAGCCGCACGCCTCGCCGTTACTTGGTCCAGTAGCGGCTGCGTCGAGGTCCTTGCGATTGCCGCGCCTGACCGACGATCTGGGCAACGGCGCCACCCAACGGACCCCCT
>JASJEG010000124.1 GCA_030064765.1 Acidimicrobiia bacterium
GGATTGGGTCGTTCCTGCTGGTCATCTCTGCCGCGCGACGGGCAGCGAAGGGGCCGGCAGCGAGACCGATACGAAAACCTGAGCCGGCAACGGCGTCCAGCTCCTTGGCAACCCGATCGACCAGCGCCGCTTCTCCACCGAAATAGCCAACCGCTCCGGTAACCGGAGCAAGGATCAAGCCGGGCATCACTACCTCGATCCGCGGAATCAGTGTCTCCACGGCAACCGCAACCCGTTCGAAGCGGGTCATTTCTGCGCCGGGGTCATAATCGATGGTGGCAACGGTTGGACAAACCGCTTCGGCTTCGCGGCGTCTCATCCCAACTTCGATGCCCCTAGCGGCGGCAAGTTCGTTCACCGCAGTGACGATGTTCTTGTCGTCTATCGCCTGACAGGGCTCAGCCGGTGGCACGTCCGGCCGACGTAGCGGCCAGTCGGGAAACCATACGCAGAGCGTTCGTTCCATCATCCTCGACCTCAATGAGCCGTCTCATTCCCCGCATCGCTTTACCCGAGGCCTCGAATACGAGCCTGCGATTGGTCAGCCGGCCATGTCCGCGATCTGTTCCCTCCCAGTTCACCCGACGTGCCTCGAGACGCAGATGCGCCAAACCGGAAGGAAGATCCCCCTGTACCGGCCGCAACACGAGCGGTGTCTTGCGATTTCGGGCCAAGGCGACCAGCTTGTGCAACTGTGCTGGTTTGGTACGCAGCGGGACCTCTGCGTATACCGCACCAGCCCCTTCGAGGAGATGCGATGCAACGCGCCCCCACCGCACCGGATCGCTACAACGCACTATCACCAATCGTTCCGGGGAAATCCCGCTCTCCCAGGCCGCTGGCGGACTCAACCACCCACGCACATCCACATATGCGACCGGTCCCAGGTTCTCCCGCGATGACAGCATCACCAAACCCAATCGGGTCAAACCAAAGCCGGGATGACCGATCAAACCGGTAACCCGCCCCGGCCGCAATACCAGCAAGTCCTCAGTCGAATCGGAAGCGGGCAACGGCCCCAGTTGTCCTAGTTGTATTGCGCTCGCCACCCGTTCTCCGCCCTATCGGGTGACGAAGTCTATCGAACATATGTTCGATAGACAAGGGGTTTCGTCTTCCTCCCGTTCTTGCGTAACTGGCGGCCGATATCCGCCGTGGTTTACGCACAAACGAAAGCGGGGTGCCCGAGAAGGCACCCCGCATCGGTATTGCCCTCCTATTCCGCTTCTGCCGGCTCTTCCGCGGATTCGTCTGCGACGGGTTCTTCGGCAGTTTCGGCGGCCCACGGAGGCTGCGAGGCCGTCGCCGGCTGGGAAACCCGCTGCGCATGGCGGCGCTTCTGCCAATTCCACAGCAGCCATCCCAGCGGGATGACCCAAATAAACGGCAGGACAGCTCCGGCGAACAGGACGATCAGTCCGACGATTGCCAGCAACGCGTCAACACTCGCCTCGAGCCCGTCTGCAAAGCCCGGCAGACCGCCCGGATCGAGCGCTTCGATGCTCATCGAGACGGTACTTCCCACCTCGCGGCCCTCAACCCGGTTCCCGTCTTCATTGACCGGTTCGGCGGTAATCCGCGTCTGGGTCCGCAGGTTGCGCTCGACCGTCATCTCGTGGGCGAGAACGATGGACTGACCGGGCTCGAGAATCCCGCTTGGGTCTCCCCAGACAACTATCAGATCACCCAACTCGACGTCGAGCACGGCATCACGCAGCGTGAGTCCTGCAAGCGGGGTATCCCCAACATTGGTGATCTCGAAGCAGACGGTGGCATCTTCGCCTTCTTCGACCCGGATGCGGCCCTCGGCCGGGCAAGAAATCCCGTCATCGTGCCCGGGGAATCCGGTCACTTCAGCGTCGAGAGCCGGTGCGGCGAGTGCTTCGGTGAGCGTCACGTATATGGTGGCCAGATCGACCCGGTCTTGCAGGGTTCGCAGGGCACCACGCATGGTCTCGAGATCGGTCTCACGCTGGAGCAGCTGCGCCTCGAGCTGGGCAATCGTCTCGATATCAGCGGCGTCCTCCAAGAACCCCTTGAGCCGCTCCACGCTGGCCTCGGCAGTACTGATACGGCTCTCGAGGTCGACGACCCGCTCCGTCACGTCATCGGCAGTCACGGTCTGGTTCCTGATATCGCCAACGGTGCCGAGCCGGGCCAACGCCTGCTGGAAGTCACCCGGTAGTACCTTGAAGGTAAGACGGCTCACCGGTTCGGGGGCGCCTCTGGTTTCTTGTCCAAACAAGAATCCGCCGAGTTCCTCGATGATGCGGGTGGCCTCGACACTGGCGGCGGCAACGTCGGTCACCGCAACGGTCATATCCGCAGTGAAGATGATGTCGCGACCGAGTGAGCTGGTCTGGAGAAGAGCGGCCTCCACTCCGCCACTCCCCAGGGCGTCGTCGCCTGGGGCTTCAGCCGGTCGGTCGGTCGCAGGCGCATCGATTGCGGGCTCACCCGCATCGATCTCTCCGCTGACTTCGGCGAAACCGCCATCGTCTGACGCCGCGGCCGTGGTCTCGGTTGCTGCATCGTCCGAGTCGCCAGAACATGCCGCCAGCACGAGCACCAGCGCAGCGAGGAGGGCAATCAGTTTCTTCCATGGTCTCGTTGGTTTCCGGCTCATGATTCGGGTCTCCCCTGTCGTGTATGCGTTTGACGCCATCCATTGCAGGGTCGGTTCCCGAACACATAGAACCCGCCCAACATGACGAGCAATTGCAGCCGTGTAACTAAGCCGGGTCCCAAAATACGATGGAAGAGAGACGAGAGGCCGCGCATGGATGACCAGGACCACAGGACAGAGGGTCGTACGGACTACGACTGGATCCACGGGATGCGGATCGGCATGATCGTCGGTGCAGTGCTGGGGTCGCTGGTTGGCTGGTCGCTGGGGGGCTTCCCCATCGTTTGGTTGATCATTGGCGCCGCGGGCGGGGGCTTTCTCGGGGCCAAGATGGCCCCTCGCTGGTAGCGGGCTGCCGATCTCATCTCGTTGCCGACCACACCGTGACGTCGACTAGTTGCCCGATGGCCGACGCGGTACCCTGGAGCCACGACACTCCAACGAGAGGAGCCAGCAGTGTCTGTTGCGAAGGTGATTGAGATCACGTCTACCTCCCCCGGGTCCTTCGAAGACGCCATCCGCAAAGGCATCTCCAAGGCACAACGCACCATCGACGGGATTCGAGGGGCCTGGATATCAGAGCAGAAGGTCGTGCTCGCCGACGATGGCACCATCAAGCACTTCCGGGTAGACATGAAGCTCACCTTCGTCCTCGAGGACTGAAGCCGTTCCAACCCAGAACGCGATCGAGGCCCTCGGAATCCCGAGGGCCTCGATTCTTTGGTGTTCTTGCGGATCTGACGGCGATATCTTGCCGCCATGTCCGCAAGGACGTTCTAGAGCCCCTTTTCGAACTCGTCCTCGAACGATACGACTGTCCGGTTGGGGGTGCTTTCCCGGCGGTCGTCACGGCCGCGGTCACGGTCGCGACCCCGGCCACGTCGATCTCGGTCGCGACCGCGGTCCCGACCCCGATCGCCTTCGCGGCGCTCGGAACGGCCCCCGTCACCCGAGCTGGGAGTGTCGTCGTCGACGAGTTGTACCCCTTCGGCGAGATCCAGGCTGACCTTGCCGCGATCGTCGATCTCCCGCACGAGGACGCTGACCTTGTCACCGAGCGCGAGCACATCTTCGACCTTCTCGATCCGCTTGCCGCCACCCATCTTGGAGATGTGCAGCAAGCCATCGCGGCCCGGGAGGATGTTAACGAAGGCACCAAACTTGGTGATGTTCACCACCTCGCCCTCGTAGGTCTCACCCACGTTGGCCTCCGGCGGGAATCCGATCGCAAGGATGCGCTCCCGAGCGAGCTCCATCGAAGCAGTGTCGGCGGCACCGACTCGGACGATCCCCTCATCATCGATCTCGATGGTTGCTCCGGTTTCCTCTTCGAGTTCGCGGATCGTCTTGCCCTTGGGGCCGATGACCTCGCCGATCTTGTCCTTGGGGATCTCGATCGCCTCGATCTTCGGTGCATTCTCGGCAAGTTCCTCACGCGGACCGGGCAAAGCCTCCGCCATCTTGTCCAGGATGTGGTGCCGCGCCTCGCGGGCCTGCGCCATCGCCTGGACCAGAACCTCGGCGGGAAGGCTCTCGATCTTGGTGTCGAGCTGCAGGGCAGTGATCATGTCACGCGTGCCTGCAACCTTGAAGTCCATATCGCCGAGGTGATCCTCGGCGCCGAGGATGTCGGTGAGAGTGACGTACCTGCCGTCCTGCTCAATGAGACCCATGGCGATCCCGGCAACCGGCGCCTCGATCGGCACCCCGGCGTCCATCAGTGACAGGGACGATCCGCACACCGACGCCATCGAACTCGAGCCGTTGGACATGAGAACCTCGGATACGAGCCGATAGGCGTACGGGAAGTCCTCGACCGGCGGGATCACCGGAAGCAGAGCCTTCTCGGCCAGGGCACCGTGCCCGATTTCACGCCGCTTCGGGCCCCGCATGAACCCGGTCTCTCCCGTGGAGAACGGCGGGAAGTTGTAGTGATGCATGTAGCGCTTCGACTCTTCGAGATCGATAGTGTCGAGCATCTGCTCCATGCGAAGCATGCCGAGCGTCGTCGTGTTGAGCACCTGAGTCTCGCCACGCTTGAACATTGCGGAACCGTGAGCTTGACCGAGTAAGCCCACCTCGATGTCGATGGAACGAACGTCGGTCAACCCCCGACCGTCCATGCGGACGCTCTCGGCAACAACTCTGGAGCGCATGACCTTCTTATGTACGGCCCTGATCGCCTTCTTGGCGGCCCGGAGCGTGTCCTCGTCGTCATCGCTGATTTCGAGGGCGGCGAGGATCTCATCGGCGGCCGTAGCTTCGGCGTCCTGTCGCTCGTGCTTGTCGATAATGGTGCCGAGCCCTTCGAACTTGGGCTGGGCGATACCCGCCACGCGGTCGTATAGCTCGGGTGAGTAGTCCTCGACCAGCGGGAATTCGACGGCCTTGAGATCGCCAACCTGAGCCCGCAACTCAACCTGCATGTCGATGATCTGGCCGATGTAGCCCTTGGCCTCTTCGAGCCCACGGGTGATGGTCTCTTCATCGCTGGCCGGCTGGCCACCATCGACCATGCGATGGCCGTGCTCGGTGGCTCCGGCTTCGACCATGGCGATGTCGACTTCACCGGCTGCATTGCGCTTGCCGGCGACTACGAGCTGGAAGACGGAGTCTTCGAGCTCCTCGAAAGTCGGGAAAGGGATCCACTCCCCGTTGCTCAGCGATAGCTTCACGGCACCGAGTGGGCCCAAGAAGGGTATGGGACTCACGGTCAGCGCCGCCGACGCCGCATTCAGAGCCGGAACGTCGTAATCGTTGACCAGGTCGGCCGAAAGAATGGTCGCCACCACATGGGTCTCATAAAGAAAGCCATCGGGGAACGAGGGCCGCAGCGGCCGATCAATCAACCGAGCGGTCAGTGTCGCTTTCTCAGTTGCCCGTCCCTCGCGACGGAAGAACGAACCCGGGATGCGCCCAACGGCGTACATCCTCTCTTCAACATCCACCGTGAGTGGAAAGAAATCTGCACCCTCGCGCATCTTGCGGCTGGAAGTAGCCGTAACGAGGACATCCGTGTCGCCAATGCTGGCAACTACGGCGCCATCTGCGAGGAGCGCAAGCTTGCCCGTCGAAAAGACGAGCTCTTTGTCGCCAATGCGACCGCGTACTGTGGTCTCTGCCACGCGCGTCTCCTTGTTTGGGGAGAGTGCGGTCAATTGGCAGTGGTCGGGCTTCCGGCGGCTCGGTCACGGGCCGAGCCGGCAGGCCAAGACCGTGGTCTTGGCCGCAGCAACGTGGCCTTGCCAAAACCCGGCCACTGACAACTGAGGGCACTCCCCGCTTAGTTGTCGTCGGCAACCGCAAGGTTGCCGCAGGAACGTGCCAAAGGCGGCCGACGGCCGCCTCCGGGATTCTCTATCGTCTCAGGCCAAGCCTGGCGATGAGGCTGCGATACCTCTCGACGTCCTGGTTTCTGAGATATTTGAGAAGCCGTCGGCGCTTGCCGACCATCATCAACAATCCACGCCGGCTGTGATGGTCTTTCTTGTTGACCTTCAGATGCTCGGTGAGATGGCTGATGCGCTCGGTGAGCAGCGCAACTTGGACCTCGGGCGAACCCGTGTCCGAGTCATGCAGCCCGTATTCTTCGATAATCGTCTTCGTGTCTTTCACGCAGAAGTTTCCTTTGAGGGAAGAAAGCGCGGACGAACGTCCGGCGGGGATTGTAACACGCAAACGAGATCTACCAACTTCGGTCTGTTTCTCTCAGGCAGCAGTCGCCCGCCAGCCGTGGGACTGGACGCTACGACCCCGCCACGAACGTACCGGCTTCGCGATCTTTCTTCACTCCGGGGAAGCGCAGCACCTTGTTGTGCATGGCCACGTACACCCCAGGGTCGAGCAGACGCACCGCCAACAACGCCTCTGTCAGATTCTGCAGCGCGTCCGTATTCCTCAGCTCATACGGCCGCATTGCCCCGGTGAAGACAACCGGCACCGGCGGGATGCCCGCCTCAAAGGTGGCCTCGCCGCTCTCGGCCAAACGGTCCGTGCCGTGCACAATCACCACTCCGTCGGCAGCTGTTGCCGTGCGGTGTGCTGCAACGGCGATGGCAGCGTGATCGGCCGCATCCATGTCGAGGCTGTCCTTGTTCATCAGCGGGACACGCTCTATCCGAATCTCGGGAAGCTCGATTCGCAGCAACATATGGTCGAGGACGCTCGTCTCGTTGCGCAGCTCCCCCGACCGGGTTTGATACGTCTTTTCTATGGTGCCGCCAGTCGAAATCAGCGCCAATCGAAATGAACCCATGCCCGTCAGGCTAGACGCAGCGTCACCGCCCAATCATCCCCAGGCAATGAGACCCATGCGGTGGGGGTTGACCAGATCTGGATGATGCGGTAGGACCCTCACGGTGAGCCCTTGCAGCCCGCTCTTCCCAAAGCTGACCTTGGTGGCTTCAAACCAATGATCATCTCCGACAGCTTCGACCGGCTCCATCTCTGTTGTCTGCTCGCAGCGCAATTCGCCCGCAGCATCGACCGGTCCCGAGTACAGCTCGACGACAACGTTGTCGGCCGTCATGCCGGCCAGATGAACCTGGGCACGCACCGTCATCTCGTCGTTGACCTCGATCTCGGCGCTTGCCGAGCTCTCGATGGCAAGCACGCGCACGTTGCCCCATGCGGCGCCGACGCGAGCCTTCCACCCGGCAAGGTCCTTCGCAGGACCTCCGCGATCCTGGGTCATGCGCCGTTGCCGCTTCGAGGCAGGCAGGTAGTAGCGCTCGGTGTACTCGCGAACCATCCGGTGCGTGTTGTATTGGTGGTTCAGCTTGGCAATCGCGGTCTGCACCCGGTTTACCCAGCCGCGCGGGAGCCCGTCGGGGCCGCGCTCGTAGAACAACGGGACCACATCTCGCTCGAGAAGGTCGTACAGCGCGTGCGCCTCGAATCTGTCGCGCTGCGCCGGATCGGCTACCGGGTCGCGTCGCCCGATGGCCCAACCCACGTCTGTTTCGTAGGCCTCGTCCCACCAACCGTCCAGTGTGCTGATATTGAGTACGCCGTTCACCGCAGCCTTCATACCGCTGGTACCGCTCGCCTCGAGCGGCCGGACCGGCGTGTTCAACCACACATCGGCTCCCTGCACGAGGTAGCGAGTCACCGACATGTCGTAGTCCGAAATGAAGACCAGATGGCGTCGAATCCCGGGATCCTTGGTCAAGTCGATGATCTGCTTGATGAGCTCCTTGCCGCCATCATCGGCAGGGTGCGCCTTGCCGGCGTAGATGATCTGGACCGGGCGCTCGGTGTCGCCAAGCAACCTTGCGAGCCGAATCGTGTCTTGGAGCACGAGTGTCGCTCTCTTGTACGTGGCAAACCGACGGGAGAAACCGATGGTTAGGGCGTTCGGATCTAGCACGACATCTGCCATGTCGACCTCTGCCTGCGGGGCCCCACGATCCTCCAGCTGCTGACGCAAGCGGCGACGCGCAAAAGCGACCAGGCGGTCCCGCCTCCGTTGGTGAGTTCGCCACAACTCCGCCAGCGGCACTTCGGCAATGCGCTTCCAGACTTGCGCATCGGCCGGTTCCTCACGCCATTGCGGCCCCAGATAGCGGTCGTAGAGCTCCTTCATCTCCTTGGATACCCATGTCTTGGCATGGACGCCGTTGGTTATCGAGGAAATGGGGATCTCTTCCGAAGGATGGTCTGGCCACAGATCGGTGAACATCTCCCTGCTCACGATGCCGTGAAGCTTGCTCACACCGTTGGCGTAGGCGGCAGTATCGAGGGCCAGCACCGTGTTGCAGAACTCCTCTGAGCTGTTAGCTGGGTTGCGCCTACCCAGCGCAAGAAAGTCGTTGATGCCGTGACCAAAGATCGCGGCGTAGCGTCCGAGATACCTCTCTACCAATCCAGGGCTGAAGTAGTCGTGGCCCGCCGGTACCGGGGTATGCGTGGTGAAGACCAGGCCTGCGGCCGCTTCCTTCGCCTCAGCGAACGACATGCCGTAGCGGTCGATCAAGCGGGTCATCCACTCGAGAACGAGGAAGGCTGAATGGCCTTCGTTCATGTGATACACCGTCGGCTCGATGCCGAGCTTCTCCAGTGCGCGGAATCCTCCAACCCCAAGAACGATCTCTTGCTTCATCCGCGTCTCGCGCGAGCCTCCGTAGAGCTGGTCGGTGATGCGGCGATCGTCGACGCTGTTGTCCGGGTGGTTGGTATCGAGAAGGTACAGATCCACTCGCCCGACCTTCGCCTGCCACACGTACGCCGCTATGTCCCGGCCCGGCAGCGGAACATCGACAGCCAGTACCTCGCCATCAGCATCGACAACCTGCTCGACAGGGAGGTTGTGGAAGTCGTTCGGTTCGTAGGTCTCTTGTTGCCAGCCGGCCTCGTTGAGACGCTGCCGGAAATAGCCCTCCTGGTAGAGCAGCCCGACTCCGGTGAGCGGAATGCCCAGGTCGCTGGCCGACTTCAGGTGATCTCCAGCCAGAATGCCAAGACCGCCTGCGAAGATCGAGAGGCATTCGGTGATTCCGAACTCGAGCGAGAAGTAGGCAACTCGCAGACCTGCCGTCGAGTTGTGCGTGCGGTGATACCAGGTGCTATCCGATGCCGTGTAGCTCCCGAACTCGGCAACAACTCGATCGAGATGAGCCACGAATGCGGGATCGGCGGCAGCCGCATCAAGCCGCTCCTGGGTGATTGTTCCCAACATGAGGACCGGATTGTGCCCGCTGGCCTCCCACAGATCACGATCCAGTCGTCGAAACAGCTCTATAGCGTCGTGATTCCATGCCCAGTGCAGGTCGTAGACAACCCCACGGAGCGGCTGCAAGAGCTCGGGGAGCCGGGGCTGCACGGCATAGGTCTTGAGCGGTTTCACAGATCGCCTCCCTGCACCCGTTGTGTTGCTTGGTTGACCAACTTACGCAGATTCTGACTCGAGTGTACGGGTCGATTGTCCCCTTTTGCCGTGCAGATCAATCGGCCGTCGGCAGCCG
>JASJEG010000116.1 GCA_030064765.1 Acidimicrobiia bacterium
CGGCTTCCTCTGCCTTGTAGCCGCGGCGTGCGGAGCCGAAAGCGCACCGAGCGGCGCTGCGGGAGGGGCGCCGGTCACGGAGTCCGAAACAGGCCGGATAGTCGACCAACCCATCGACATCGAGGCGTTTTCTGTCGATGTCACGGAGCAGGGGTCTGCTGTCTTCGTGATCTCCGGTAGGGTTCCTTCTCCCTGTCACGAAGCCGTATTCGGATTCGAGGAGCCCGATGACGACGGCGTCATGCTGGGGACAACGGAATCTTGGTTCGATCCCTCATGCACTGTCGACGGCGGCGCCACGGGCTTTTCTCTGTCGATGGAACTCACCGACCTAGCAGTAGGCGACTACATAGCTCGCCTTGACGGGACTCTCGAGGAACGCTTCTCGATTCCAGAACTGACCACGGATTCACCGACGCAGCCATCCTCGAGACGTGAACCTCAGCCGGGAACCATCGACGGACTGGTGCTCACCTCGCCGCCCCTCGTCGGCGAGCCCAGTGGGATGTCGGCTGAGGTCACCGGCGCGCTGCGCCTCGACGAGGCCGCTAACTGCGTTCTGATGGAGTTGGAAGGTGTCCGCTACCCGGTCGTCTGGCCGGCTGGCACCAGATGGCAGGAAGACCCTCCGGCGGTCATTCTGAAAGATGGCGAGACGATAGAAATCGGTATGGCGGTGTACGGGGGTGGCGGCTATCTCAACCGGCAGCAGACTGCGCAATTGGCCGGCCCGGCCGTTGCCGAAGCCGCCGCGAGATGCGCCGGGCCAACGGGAGAAATCGCATTCTTCAACATCGGAACAGCTGTCGACGTGATCGCCGACCAACGCTGAGGGTCCGGAACGTTGCGTTGGAATCTGGGTTCAACCTGGCAGAGCAATGTCCAACATCTGGCTGCGCGGAGCGGGGCCGATGCACTTGGGTACCGGTACACTCCCACCGCCTAGAAATCCAACTCATGAACCTGCCGGAACCAAGGAACGCCCCACAAAGGACTGACGAATCGGCGCGCCGTCTTGCCGTCTACGGCAGTCTGGCGCCGGGGCGCCCCAACCACGATCAGCTGGCCGGACTGGAAGGACGGTGGATCGAGGGCACCGTGCGCGGCGAGCTACGCGAAGAAGGTTGGGGTGCCGAACTCGGTTTCCCAGCGTTGGTCCTCGACCCCGCGGGGTCCGCCATCTCCGTTCGACTGTTCGAGTCTCCGGACTTGCCGGCCCATTGGGCAAGGCTCGACGCGTTCGAGGGATCGGGATACCGTCGCGTCGCCACCGCGGTATGCACCGCCGAAGGTGAACTACCGGCATCTATCTACGTGCTCGCCCGCAACTGAGCCAAGGGCAGCCGAGCGCCGTATCGCTTCGGTCAAGCGGACCGATGGGGCCCATTCCAGATCCCTAGAAACGAGACCCGTTTCGTGATATATCTGTCTTGAAAAGGGGAGTATCCCGAAACGAGCGCAGCCGTCAGTACGGCCCTCGGGCCCGGCACGCTGGCCCCCTCCGGGGCGGGAGAGACCTTCACAGCACAGTGAAGTGGTTTCTCGAGGTGTCTGGAGGATGCAATGGTTGCCCGACCCACCAGGTTCGCTCCAAAGACGCTGGATGCTCTCGTTGAGCTCTTATCCACCCGCCGAGTTGCGCTGACCCGCCGCGCTGAGACACTGCGCAGCGAGGCGTCCGATGCTCTACGCGACCGCGATATCAGCGACGCCCTCGACGATGACGCTCCCACAGAGGATATCGATGTAGTCACGCAGCTGATCCTCATCGAGCGGGCCGAGGAACGCCTCTGGGAGGTCGAGGCAGCGCTCGATCGGGTCGCCGACGGTACTTACGGGTACTGCGTCCGCTGCGGCGCTGACATTCCACTGTTACGGCTAAGGGCACTGCCGGCCGCACCTCATTGCGTCGAATGCTCCCGCCGGCCGCACCGGCTGTCTCGAAGCCTCGCCTATCGCAGCCACCTGGGGACCAGTGGAGTGCAGGACCAATCTCGGAGCAGTACTTGGCTACTGGCTGCAGGGGGTGAGCAATGAGGATCTCGTCAAGAGCGGAGTGGCAACAGCAGTCTCGACTGCTCGATGAGCGTGCACGGTTGGGGCGGCTATACGCGGACCTGAGAACGGCGGCCACCAGCCGCCGCGACTACGAGCCCCACGACGTCACCGACGACGAGGCTGCGATTCAGGCCGACGCTATCGAAAGCCGCCTCGCGGCCGTGGACGAAGCGCTCGAGCGCATCGAGTCGGGTGGCTATGGCACATGCACGGCGTGTGGATCGCACATCGCAGATGAGCGGCTCGAAGCCTTACCCGCAGCGGCTCTCTGTCGGAGGTGTGCCGGCTGACAAATCGATAGATTTGGAGGAAGAGGTGGCGCTATGGACCGGTTCAGCAAGATCCTGGTTGCGGCGTCGCCGGGCCATCTCGAGCCTCTGACCCTGCGTACCGCCGTCAACCTCGCCGAAGCCAACCATGCACAGCTGACGGTGCTCGATGTCCTAGCACCGTTGCCGCCGTGGCGAAAGAAGATGAACGTGGAAGGCCGGATCATCGACATCCAAGCAGCACTGTTGCACGACCGGGAAGAGCGGCTCCGGGTGATGGTCGAGAACACTCGAGGCAGCGCGGAGACCGACGTGATTGTCACAGTGGGTGAGCCGTTCCTCGAGGTAATCCGTCATGTCCTGGCGCGAGGTCACGATCTGGTCATGCTGGGCGAGCGAGAGGTCAACAAAGTCGCTGTGCCGCAACCGAGCAGTGGCGTGATGCACGTGCTCCGGAAGTGCCCGACTCCTGTTTGGGTGATGTACCCATCCCTCGCCGCAGAGCTTCGTATCCTTGCACTAGTCGACCCGGATCCGAGCGATCCGGTTCGCGACGGGCTCAATGACCTGGTGCTCGAGCTGGCGATGTCATTGGCCCGACGCTATGGCGGCGAGTTGCACCTGGGCCATGCCTGGACTCTCGAGGGTGAGGCGACCTTGCGCACATCCCCCTTCGTAGAACTGCCCGGCCGAATCGTAGATGTGATGGTGCAAGACACGGAGACCGTGCACCGAGACCAGCTGAACGTGCTGGCGGAACGCCACCACCTGGGCGACCTGGGCGCTTCGATCCACATGGTGTCGGGGGACCCCGGTGTCGTGCTGCCCCGGCTGGCGGACCGTCTCGACATCGGGCTCATCGTCATGGGCACCGTAGGCCGCTCCGGGCTGAGAGGCTTGATAATGGGCAATACGGCCGAAACGATTCTCCGGTCGGTTCGCTGCTCGGTGCTGGCAGTGAAGCCCGAAGGGTTTGTTACTCCGGTCAAGCTGAGGCACCGGTCGCCATGAACCAGCAGGCAAACGAGCGAACCAATCACGCGTCTGGAGAAGCCCAGATTGGCTCGGCTCCGTTCCACGTTCTCTCAGCTGGGGAGTCCATCCCTCTTCTGGACACCTCGCCCCGTGGGCTCGCCGCCGCCGAGGCAACGCAACGGCTAAGTACGATCGGACCGAACGAGCTGGAGGCGTCGGAGAGCGCGTCGCCGTGGGCGCTGCTAGTAGCCCAGTTCAAGAACGTCCTCATCATCATCCTGTTAATTGCCGTCGGCCTGTCCGTTGCGCTCGGAGAGGGCATCGAGGCGGTCGTCATCGGCGTCATCGTCGTGTTCGCCGTCCTGCTCGGCTTCATCCAGGAGTACCGGGCGGAACGGGCGATCGAGGCACTACGCGAGATGGCTGCGCCGAGCGCACGCGTGCTCCGTGACGGTGAGGAGCACGTCGTCCCGGCCAGGGAGTTGGTGCCCGGCGACATCGTGCTACTCCAGGTCGGCGATCGCATCCCGGCCGATCTGCGGCTCATCGAGGCCCACAACTTGCAGACCGATGAGGCACCGCTGACCGGCGAGTCGGTTCCGGTGGAGAAGTGCGTTCCCCCGATCGAAGACCACGAAGTCGCCATTGCCGATCGGCGCAACATGGCATACAGCGGCACGATCGTCACCTATGGACGGGGTGTGGGTGCCGTCACCGCTACGGGAATGCAGACCGAGTTCGGCAAGATCGCCGGAATGCTGCAGACCGTTGAGGTGGGGAAGACGCCGCTCCAGGAAAACCTCGACCGCGTGGGGAAGGTCCTTGCCGTCATCGCGCTTGTGGTTGTGGCGATCATCGTCGTCCTCGGCGTCCTGCGGGGCCAGGACCTTCTCGAGATGCTTCTCTTCGGAATCGCCCTCGCAGTCGCCGTCGTCCCCGAGGCCTTGCCCGCCGTTGTGACCATCTCGCTGGCGATGGGGGTGCGCAGAATCGTCAAGCGGAAGGCGCTCATTCGCCGTCTTCCCGCTGTCGAGACGTTGGGGAGCACCTCGGTCATCTGCAGCGACAAGACGGGAACCCTCACTCGAAACGAGATGACCGTACGCAGGATCGTTGCCGCGGGGGTTTCGGCAGACATCTCCGGAACCGGCTACGACCCGGAAGGCGACGTGCTGGTGGACGGTGTCGTAGTGAGCGCACCGCCGGCGATCGTCGATCTTCTCCGGACGGCAACGCTCGCCTCCGACGCGACGCTTGCCCATGATGTAGACGGGCGGCGGATCATCCGCGGGGATCCGACCGAAGGAGCCCTGGTGGTGGCAGCCGCCAAGCTAGGGATGGACAAGCACGAGCTCGACACTCGATTCCCGCGCACGGAAGAGCTCCCGTTCAGCTCCGAGCGGAAGCGAATGACGACCCTGCACGATGACGGCAGCAGCACGTTTGCGTGCTCCAAAGGAGCGGCCGAAGTCATCCTCGACGCCTGCACCACTGTCTCGAGTCGGGACAGCGATATTCCCCTCGATGAACCCATCAGGCGCGACCTCCTTGGCCATGCGGAGTCCCTCGCCGGCGATGGCATCCGGGTGCTCGGCGTTGCCAGGAAACCGGACGCCGTGCTGGCCACGGCGGAGGCGGGCATGACGTTTCTCGGTTTGGTCGGTCTCGTCGATCCGCCCCGACCCGAAGCAGCGACCTCGGTCGCAGCCTGTCGCGACGCAGGCATCGAAGTTGTGATGATCACCGGCGACCACCCCGTCACTGCCGCTGCGATCGCCAGAGAAGTGGGTGTCCTCGACGAAGGTCGAGTGGTCACCGGCCGCGAGCTCGAGCAGATGACCGACGACGAACTGGCCGCAGAAGTCGCGGACATCGTGGTCTACGCCCGAGTTTCCCCAGCGGACAAGCTCCGTATCGTCTCCGCCTGGCAGGGCCGTGGCGCGGTCGTGGCAATGACCGGCGACGGCGTGAACGACGCCCCTGCGCTCAAGAAGTCGGACATCGGAGTCGCCATGGCTATCGCCGGCACCGACGTCTCCCGCGAGGCTTCAGAAATGGTCCTTCTCGACGACAACTTCGCCTCGATCGTTGCCGCGGTGGAGGAAGGGCGCGGGATCTTCGGCAACATCAAGAAGTACCTGATGTACCTGATCTCGGCGAACGTGGGCGAGACCCTCTTGATCGCAACGGCGACTGTGGCCGGGATGCCGCTACCCCTCTCGGCGGTACAGATTCTGTACGTCAACTTGGCAACTGATGGGCTGCCGGCTCTTGCCCTGTCTGTCGATCCGGCGGAGCCCGACCTCATGCATCGGCCACCGCGGGATCCGCGCCGGGGGGTCTTCACGAAGCCCGTCGTCACCTTGATGTCACTCGGCGGATTGTGGTCGGCCATCGTCAACTTCGGTGTATTCGTCACCACCCGGGCCACAGGCGGAAGCGACGAACAGGCCATGGCGAACACGTTCGTCTGTCTCGTGCTCATCGAGTTCTTCAAGGCCTACAACTTCCGCTCCGACCGCCGCTCGGTTTTCGATCGCCCATTCGCCAACCGCTGGCTCAACCTTGCGATCCTCTGGGAAGTGCTCCTCCTCGGCGCAATCATGTATGTGCCGTTGCTGCAAGAGGCTTTCGGCACCTACGCCCTCAGTCCCGCACAGTGGCTGGTACTCGTGTGCGTTGCGGCCTCGATCATCCCGGTCCTCGAGACTGCGAAGTGGATGGAACGACGCGGCTGGTTCGGCGAAATGGACTAGCTGCCTCATCCAAGGGCCGAGCGACAGCCACCAAGTTCGCCCGTCCATCTGACGACGTAGCGAACGCGCCTAGGCCAGATCCACGGGGAGCAGCGACAAACTGACGACATCGCGATGGCGACCCGCCAGATAGAGGTGGGAACGCAGGATGCCCTCGGTCACGAACCCACATCTACGCAGCGCCCGCAGCGACGGTTCGTTGTCCGGTTCCACTCGCGCCTCCACCCGTGCCAAGCCGGCATCGGTCAAGGCCCACCGCGACAGCAAACCGATTGCGCTGGTGCTTCTTCCAGCCCGGCGTGCTCGCGGAATGACCCAGTAGCCCACACCGGCCGTGCCCGGCATCTTCCTGTGCATCAGGACAATCAACCCCACCGCCTCATTGCTTGCGATTTCGGCGATCGCCAGCGACAGCCCCCTACCTTCGGGCTGCCGGGAGAGCTGTCGCTCGATCCAAGCACGGCCATCCGCTTCGGTGTAGCGAGCCGGGACGCTCGTTCCTTCCGGGATGCGCGGATCGAGCGACGCTTCCTCGACGCAGCCCAAGTCCGACAGCCTCCAGCGACGCAGCCGCACGAGATCGTCGGCCAGATCAGGATCCGGATAGTCGAGTTGACTCATCGGACCAGTTTGGCCTGTTTATGACTCCGGTGGGGGTCGATTTCCCCCAGAGCCCCGGCGAGTCAGTCGTGATCTTCGTCTTTGCGAGCACCCATCTCGCGATCGAGCATCAGCAAGGCGTGGCCATTACCTTCGATGCGCTCTAGATCGTCGATGATCTGCTGCACCGTGGCCTCCTCCTCGACCTGCTCGTTGACGAACCAGTCGAGCAACGGATAGGAGGCAAAGTCTCGGGCGTCGACCGCGATCGCGTAGATGTTGTTGATGGCCGCAGTTACCCGCTGCTCGGCGGCGAGCGAGGCACGAAAAACGTCGATGACCGAGTCGAACTCGGTCTTGGGGGCGGGAAGCGGCCCCAGCCTCACGCTGGCGTTGCGGTCGACGAGGAACTCGAAGAACTTCATGGCATGCTCGTTCTCTTCGCCGGACTGCATCCGCATCCAGTGCGCCATTCCCGGTAAGCCTTCTCCTTCGAGCCACGCTGCCAGCGCGAGGTATTGATGGGCCGACTCCAATTCGAGAGTCACCTGACCATTCAATGCTGCTTCGAGTTCTTTCGTCAGAGCCACACGAGCCTCCTCATATCCGCTGTGCCTATTGTGAAGCCATGGCGTGGCTTTTCACAATCATCTGCCTGCTGGGCCTTGCCGCCACCCTATACGCCGAAACGCGCCATCCATTACAGAAACGCTTCCCGAAGATGGTCGCTTCCACTGCGTTCATCGCCGTTGCGCTTGCTGTGGGAGCCCTCGACAGCAGCTTCGGCCGCATCATGGTCGTCGGCCTGACACTGTCCTGGTTTGGCGATCTGTTCCTCACCTACGCCGGCCGCGGGCCATTCGTCGCCGGGCTGGTTGCCTTCCTCGGAGGCCACGTCGCCTACGTGATCGCATTCCTCAATCGAGGCACCGACGAATCGCTTTGGCTCTTCATCGCGGCGGTAGTCGCCGCCGCGGTCGCAGTCGGATCGTGGCTGCTACCCACGGTGCCCAAGGAATTGAAGGGGCCGGTTATCGCATACATAGCCGTGATCTCGCTGATGGTGGCCGCCGCCGGATCTACCAATACGTTGGACGCCGACTGGAGAATCCCAGTCGGCGCCACTGCGTTCTATGTTTCCGACATATTCGTAGCCCGCGACCGCTTCGCTGCCCCCGGCCTAATCAATCGCTACCTCGGACTGCCGCTCTACTTCGGCGGTCAGCTCTTGCTGGCCTGGGCTGCCGGGGGTTAGCTCGCCGGGTTGGTGACCTGGCCCAGGAATAGGATCGCACCCGTGCTGCTGTGCTCGATCAAGAACACAAACGGACGGTCTATCTCGACCCGCACCGGCGGATCCTCCACGGCCGTCAGCCCGATGATCACTGCGGTTGCGGCGGCGGCCTCGGTCCCGGTCTCGTCTACCTTGACGAACGCCTTGTGCAGGACCTCCTGGATGAAGAGTTCGCGTTCTTCCGTGATGCCGGTGAAGTCGGCCCCGCTGTCTTCAGTCGGTGCAACAAAGGCCTCGCTCATCCCCAGCTCTGCAAGGACATTGCTGAGGGAGAACTCAGAAGTGAATTCGAACTTGGGGAACGCCAGGTTGACTTCCTGACCGCTGACCCTGCCCAAGGCGTCGGCAACAAAGCCGGCGTCGAGCTGGGCAACGATGTCGTCGAAGCGGCCCTCGTCGGGCATGATCACGATCATCGAGGCATCACCGGCATACGGCATCCGCAGCAGTTCGAAGCCGTCTCCCGACAAGTATCCGCGGCGGGCGGTTCCGTTCATGAACGGAACTGTTGTCTCGGTGCCGTCCAGCGTCACAAAGGTCCCATCTGCAGTTGCCTCCGGCTCGAACTGATCCGCCCAGCTCGCCTTGAACCAGATTGCGTTCACCAAGACGAGCCGGGTCAGCGCGTTCACAACGCCCTCGGGGATCAGATCCTCGATCCGGCCCGCGGTGTTCTCCTCGACCCAATCGTTGATGGCAATCCTTGCTTCCTCTGCGTCGGTGCGGAAGTCGACCAGGTTCATACCGGCGTCATAACTTGCCGCCAGAGTGGTCAGGAACTCCTCGAGGAACGGATAGTCATACTGGCCCCACAGGGAGTTGGCGATCTCAATGGCCAGCGGCTCCCGATCATCATCCGGCAACGGTTCCGGAACCTGCGCAACGCGCAAATCCAGTTCGTTGCGGGCGACGTGAATTCGATCTCCGTCGACTCCGAAGCGAAGCACGTCGGCCATTTCGTCGGCGGTAGACCCTCGAGCCCCGGTGTAGGTCATCGTCAGGGCTGCCGCAATGCTGTACGGCGAGAGGAACGTGTTCTCACCTTCGGTGGCAACTGCCCTGAACACATCGAATGCAAACTCGGAGTCGCCGGCTACCAGCGCCGCAATCTCGTCGTCTGAGACATCGGTGGCGATGGCGCGGGGCACGTCGGCCCTGGCCAGTTCTCCTTGCTGCACCGGTGGCTGTGTAGTCCCGGGAGCGAGGCTGGTGGTTGTGGATCCGGTGTCCTCTGCCGTCCCACACGAGGCGGCCAGAAGTGCCGCCAAGACCACCACGATGGAGGTGTTTCTCATGGCTTTCATACCCCTCTGACGTTTCAATCTACACCGGGGGTTCCCGTCCCTCGCTGATGCGAGGGATCGCAATGCTCCGCATTGCGGCCGAGGTTATCGAAGCTTCGCTTCGAGGCCGAGGGCTGATGCGAGGGATCGCAATGCGGCCCGCGGCCTGCTCCGGATCTAGTCCTCGAACGCGGCTACGAACCCCTTCACCGGTTCCGACCGGGGAAACTCGAACTCGCGGCGCTCGGTACCTATGGCGTAGCCGAGACGCTGCGGTGTCAGCGGACCCGCCCTCTCGTAGCG
>JASJEG010000117.1 GCA_030064765.1 Acidimicrobiia bacterium
GGACGACGGTCGGGTGCAATGCGACCTTTGCCCGCGCGAGTGCAAGCTGCGCGAAGGGCAGCGCGGGCTTTGCTATGTACGCGCCCGGATCGACAACGAGATCGTCCTAACCACCTACGGTCGCTCGAGCGGTTTCTGCGTTGATCCCATCGAGAAGAAGCCGCTCAATCAATTCCTTCCCGGTACGGCGGTTCTCTCCTTCGGAACCGCCGGCTGCAATCTGGCTTGCCGCTTCTGCCAGAACTGGGATATCTCCAAAGCGCGGGAATACGACGTGCTGGCAGATCAGGCCAGTCCCGAGCGACTCGCCGCCGTGGCGCAGGAGCTCGACTGCCGCAGCATTGCGTTTACATACAACGACCCGACCATCTTCCACGAGTACGCCATAGATTGCGCCCAGGCCGCACACGCGGTCGGCGTCAAGACGGTGGCTGTAACGGCCGGGTATGTGAACCCAGCTCCAAGACGCGAGTTCTACCAACACATGGATGCGGCCAACATCGACCTCAAAGCGTTCACTGAGGAGTTCTACCACCGGGTGTGTGCCGGATCGCTGCGACCGGTGCTCGATACGCTCGAATACGTCGGCAGCCAACCCGACGTGTGGCTCGAGATCACGACGCTCCTGATTCCAGGTTTGAACGATTCGGACCACGAGATCGCATCCATGGCGAAGTGGGTGGTCGACAACATCGGACCTTCAGTCCCGCATCACTTCACGGCCTTTCACCCTGACTACAAGATGCGCGACCGCCCGCACACCCCACCGGAAACCCTCACTCGGGCCCGCCAGATTGCGCAGGACGCCGGAGAGAGGTACGTCTACACAGGCAATGTGCACGATTCCGAAGGCCAGAGCACCTATTGCCATGCGTGCCAAGAGGTCGTGATCGAGCGGGATTGGTATCGCCTCGGCACGTGGCACCTCGATGAGACAGGACACTGCACGAATTGTGGTGCAGTCTGCTCAGGCGTTTTCGAGTCACAGCCGGGAGATTGGGGGCAGGGCCGGAGACCCGTCCGCCTCAGCGGGTGGAACGTCTAGGAATCTGGACGCTCAATCCCCCAACACAATGCACGGATAACCGACCACACGATCCGGGGTCCCTGCCGTGTCGGCCGAGTTGCGTAGATCCAGGACCTGAACCCGGTAGGCCCGACGCGCCGCGATGTGCAGGGCAATCTGAATGCCCGTCCTGCCGCAGGCGGCTTCCCGCCCGATCCCAGCCGGATCGAGCCTTTCTATCGTGGCGACAGTCGCGGAGTCGAGCCGACGCGCGGTAGCGGCATCGTGGAAGTGGGACAGATCCGAGGAGACGAGAAGCAGCGTTGCTTCGTCGAGCAGCGGATCGATGACCTCCGCCGCCGCCTCGGGTGCTACGGCGCCGGTAAGCAGGGGAATCACGTTGGTATCGGGTGCGACTATCTGCAGAAACGGCAACTGGACTTCGAGCGAATGCTCGCGCCGATGGGCCTCGGGAGAGTCCTGGAGCAGCGGATCGGCAAGTAGATCAGAGGCGGTTGCCCGCTCGACTGCTACGGCCCCCAGCGGTGTCTGCATGAAGTCAACACCGGGAAGGGCAAGACCCAAGAAGGGAACGTAGTGCGACGGCCCCAGTATCACGATACGACTAAATCCTCCCAACCCGGACAGGAGCCGGTAGCCGGTAGCGGCGATGGGTCCCGAGTAGACGTAGCCGGCGTGGGGGACGATGAGGATGCGCAGCCGGATATCTGTGTCGATCGGTTTCGCTGCGGTGAGCATGCTCTCCACATCGGCGCGCAGCTCGGTGGGATCGCTCGGATAGAACAGCCCCGCAACGGCCGGATGGCGAATTGAGGGTTTCATGACACCCCTTTGTGTCTCTCCTCCCCCAACCTACGCTCCGGCGGCCGCACCGGCTACCGATACCCCCTTCCCTGGATTTACCCGCCCCGATAGGTTGAGAGGGTGGCACAGGAAGAACATCGGTACGTTCGGCTCGCCAAAGAGGCGATTCGCCACTACTTGGCCACGGGCGAAATCCTCGACCCGAAGTCGGGCTCCGACGACCCGCCACCATGTGGCGTCTTTGTGTCCCTGCACGAACCGCCGCCACCGGGTGACGCAGACGGGCCGCTGCGCGGCTGCGTGGGCTCCTACCAGCCACGCGAGCGAACACTATGCCGTGAGATTGCGCACTCGGCAGTCGCTGCCGCTTTCTCGGATCCGCGCTTCCCGCCCTTGCAGCTCGAGGAGCTCGACGATCTGCACGTGACTGTGTATCTGCTCGGCGACACCGAGCCTGTGGATGATCTGGACCAGCTAGATCCGGCTCGCTATGGCGTGTTGGTCGAGGGACCGGGCGGCCGTCGCGGCCTGCTCCTGCCTGCCATCCCGGGAATCACCACCGTCAAGCAACAGGTCGACCTCGTCCTCAAGAAGGCGTCCTTCTCTCCGTACGACCCGATTCGCCTTTATAGGTTCCCTGCGACCATCATCATCTGATCATGTCTGCTGACTCGCGTCATCCGGCATTCGGCGCCACGACCGCAATCAGCGCGGTGGTTGCAGGGCGCGTCCAGGGAGTGGGGTTCCGCTACTCGACCCATCGCATTGCGGCCGGGATGGGCATCGCAGGCTGGGTACGCAACCGCCTCGATGGCACAGTCGAGGTGTGGGCCCAAGGCCCTGATGACGCCATCACCGAGTTTGCCCACTTCATCGAGAGCGGCCCTCGGGGGGCACGGGTCAGCTCGGTCATGATCAACGAGGAAGAGCCGGACCCAACACTCCGCGGCTTCGAGATTCGGTAGTCCTTCATAGACGTCAGGGTTGAAGCGACCAGCCCGCAGCCGCCTGCTTTTTCGATACGCTGACACCATGGAATCGCCGACCGGAGGACCGTCCGCATCCTATGTGATCGACGGTCATCGCCCCGTCTACCTCGAGCTTGCGGACGCGGGGACCCTGCGCGACAAGGTGGCGACGGCTGTAGCTCAACTCGAATCGTGCCGTGTGTGTCCGCGCAACTGCGGAAACAACCGCCTCAAGGACGAAGCGGCGGCGTGTCACACCGGACGCAATGCCCGAGTAGCTGCGGCCTTTGCGCACTTCGGGGAGGAGGACTGCCTGCGGGGGACGCACGGCTCGGGCACGATCTTCTTTGCCTTCTGCAACCTGCGGTGTGTCTTCTGTCAGAACTGGGACATCTCACAAGCTGCAGGTGGCCACGAGCTTCCTGCCGACGCCATCGCCGACCTGATGTTGCAGCTCCAAGCAGCAGGCTGTCACAACATCAACTTCGTTACCCCCGAGCATGTCGCGCCCCAGGTTGCCGAAGCAATCGTCGCTGCGGTTCCGCGCGGTCTCAATGTCCCGATTGTGTACAACACCAGCGCCTACGACTCGATGGAGTCGCTGCAACTCATGGATGGGCTGATCGACATCTACATGCCCGACTTCAAGTTCTGGGAACCGGCAACTGCCCGCCGCCTGGCGCGAGCCCAGGACTACCCCGAGGTAGCTCGCCAGGCTGTAGCGGAGATGCACCGACAGGTGGGCGCCCTCCGCACCGATCACACCGGCCTGGCGCGACGCGGCGTGTTGGTGCGTCATCTGGTCATGCCCGGTCAGCTCGAAGAAACGAAGGCGATCTTCGGTTGGCTCGCCGACGAAGTCTCCCCCGATACCTACGTCAACATCATGGGTCAGTACCGACCTGAGCACCGCGTGACTGGCAATGATCGGTATCAGGACATCAACCGGCGGGTGCGTCGCAACGAGATGACTGCGGCGTATGCCGCAGCCCGCAAGGCTGGGCTGTGGCGGTTTGATGAACGCATCCGGCCCTTCTGAGGGTGCTCCCTAGCCACAGTCCGGTACCTACTCACTTTCGTTCGGCCGCGGACTGCTGTCGCATCGACGATGCCTGCTACCGTGACCACGCATCAAAGAGATGCGACCGCAACGGAAGCGAAGTCCGGTGTGAATCCGGCGCTGTCCCGCAACTGTGATCCCCTAGTGGGCAAGCCAGGACGCCTGACGCTGCGGTGACGAACGAGCCTCGGATGAAGGCAGACGTCGTCGGCCACGCCGGCAACCGCCTTCATCCTCCGCCCAACGGAGGATGATTTTGTTTATACGGAAGTCAACTGTGCTGCTTGCAGCGCTTGCAATCGCCGCCGCGGGCTGCGGCACTTCAACCGCAGAGAGCGATCCGAATCCCGACAGTCCCGCTGCGACCACCACCCCCACCACGGCTGCGGCGACGACTACCTCGACCGAAGCGCCGACCACCACCACAGCCGCTCCTGCTTTTCCTGTGACGATTGAGGCGGCCAATGGCGCGATCGAGATTCCGGCCCGGCCGACGAGGATCGTTTCCATGTCGGCCACCCACACCGAGATGTTGTACGCCATCGGAGCCGGCGACCAGGTCGTAGCGGTCGATGCGTTCTCCAACTACCCCCCAGAGGCTCCGGTGACTGATCTCACCGGGTTTGCCCCCAACGTGGAGGCCATCGTCGAACTCGAAACCGATCTCGTCGTGACCGACGGCGATTGGGATGGCTCCAGCATGGGAGCACTCACTGAGCTCGGCGTTCCCGTTCTCATCCTGCCGGCAGCATTGAACTTCGATGACGTTTACTCGCAGATCGAGCGGCTGGGTCTCGCGACCGACCGCGTTGCGGAGGCAACGGTGCTCGTCGCCGAAATGCGCTCGGAGGTCGAGGAGGTGCTGGCCGGCCTCCCCGAGTCTGCGGAGCCGCTCACGTTCTATCACGAGCTCGATGCGACCTACTACTCCGTAACCAGCGAGACCTTCGTCGGTCACATCTACTCGCTGATGGGGCTTGCCAATATCGCCGATGCGGTGGGCGAGGGTTCCTTTGGCTATCCGCAACTGTCTGAGGAGTACATCCTCGAGTCGGATCCGGCTCTGATATTCCTGGCCGACACCCTGTGTTGTGGTGTATCCCGCGAGACGCTGGCCGAAAGACCCGGATGGGACACCCTCACTGCAGTCCAGAACAACGCCGTTGCGGAACTCAACGACGACATTGCGTCGCGTTGGGGACCGCGGGTTGTTGACCTCATGGAGGCGGTTGCCACAGCCGTGTCCGAACTGGTCCAGAACTGATCGTGCGCCCGTTGAGCCAGCTCGCGGCCCCCGGCGTTGGATGGAGATGGTGGCTCGGCGGTCTGGGGGCGCTCACCGTGGCCATTCTCATCGGCGCCGCCGTGGGCCCGGCCAACATCGGGCTATTGGATGCGGCCCGTGCGCTGCTCGACTCGCTCCCCGGCATTGACGTCACAACAGACCTATCGGAGCGGGAGCTGGGCATCCTCCAGGTCGTCCGCTTCCCACGAGTGATTCTGGCCGTGATCGTAGGTAGTGCGCTCGCCATCAGTGGTGCCGCCTACCAGGGAGTGTTTCGCAACCCACTGGCGGACCCCTATCTGCTGGGAGTAGCCGCCGGTGCCGGCCTCGGAGCCACCCTGGCAATTGTCGCCGGTGGCGGTGGCGATTCCGTTGTCCCCCTCGTTCCTGCTGCTGCTTTCGTCGGCGCAGTAGTTGGAGTTCTCCTCAGCTACGGATTGGGGCGGACGGTCGGCGGAAGCCGCACTGTTACCTCCTTGATTCTCGCCGGCGTCGCCATTGCCGCCTTTCTGACTGCGATCCAGACGTATGTCCAACAGCGAAACGCAGAAACGCTGCGCGAGGTATACGACTGGATACTGGGCCGGCTCGCAACTACCGGCTGGGACGACGTCAGGCTGGTGCTCCCCTACGTGATCATCAGCGCCGTGGCCATTCTGTTGCACCGCCGAGCCCTGGACGTGATGGCTGTAGGTGACGAGGAGGCCGCCGCTCTTGGCCTCGCAGTCGGCCGAACCCGCCTGATCGTCGTCGCCGCCGCCACCCTGGGAACTGCAGCTGCCGTTGCGGTCGCCGGGTTGATCGGCTTTGTCGGCATCATCGTCCCCCACGCGGTTCGGCTTGTGGCCGGAACCTCCTACCGCCGGTTGCTGCCTCTCAGCGCGTTGTTTGGGGGTGCTTTTCTGGTTTTTGCCGACATTGTCGCCAGAACCGCCCTGTCTCCCGCCGAAGTACCCATTGGGGTCGTCACCGCGTTTCTCGGGGCGCCTTTCTTTGTCCTGGTTCTGCGGACATCCCGGAGGATGATATGAAGCCCCGGCTGAAGGTTCGCAAGCTTGGTGTCGCTGTCAACGGCTCGGTACTGCTGTCCGGTGTCAATCTGACCGTCGATCCCGGTGAATGGGTGGGACTCATCGGGCCCAATGGCGCAGGCAAGACCACCATGCTGCACGCCTTGACCGGAATCATCGATTGCTTCGGCGAGATCCACATAGACGGGAAGGACGCCACGTCTCTCTCTCCTGTCGATCGGGCGCGCCACGTCGCGCTGGTTCCGCAGCGTCCGATAATCCCACCCGGCATGAATGCATTCACCTACGTCTTGCTGGGACGCACTCCTCACATCGGGTATTTCGCGTCGGAAGGCCGCCACGATGTCGAGGTCGCAGAGCAGCTCATGAGCGAGTTAGGAGTGGCCGACTTCGCGAGGCGTGACATGGCCACGCTCTCCGGCGGTGAGCTGCAACGGGTTGTGCTGGCCAGGGCCCTCGCCCAGGAGGCCGAGATACTCTTGCTCGACGAGCCGACGTCGGCGCTGGATGTTGGCAACCAGCAACAGGTGCTCGAGGTGATCGATGAGCTACGGGCGACACGGTCGTTGAGCATCGTGGCGGCTATCCATGACCTGACGCTGGCTGCACAGTTTTGCGATCGGTTGGCGCTCATCTCGGAGGGGGAGATGATCTCTACCGGGACACCACATCAGGTTCTCACCGAGGAGACGATCCGGGTCCACTACGACGCCACGGTCAACATCGTCTGGATCGACGACCAACTTGCCGTCATCCCGACGCGGCAAGCTGCCGGTACCCCGCAGCAGCCGGGCTAGCCTCAGCGTGTGAAGCCTTGGGAGCAGCTGACCGAATCTGGGCAACTCAGACGGCTGCGCAAGCTGGCATCTCGTGCTCTCGTCTCGTACCCCATCGAGCCCGTCCGGTTGCGTTTGGTCGGTGGCTTCACCAACGTGATTTACCGGGTTGATACTGCGGACCGCACCTACGCACTACGCGTCGACCTGCATCAGGACCACTCAGACGGCGATGTCGACAATGAGCTCGCCTGGCTCGAGGCGATTGCCGCGGAAACGACCCTGGAGGTCGCCAGACCGGTAAGGGCAAAGGATGGACGCGGTTACGTCTTTGCCGCAGCAGGTGGGGTACCCGGGGAACGCCGGTGTGTGCTCTTCGAGTGGATCCCGGGACACCCCCTGGCCGACCGATTGAGTGAAGCCGGCTACTACGCACTGGGGCAGCTATCGGCCGGACTCCACATTCATGGTTCCGGTTTCACACCTCCGCACCAACCGCTGACATGGGACCGCGTCTTCTATTGGCCCGAGGAGGTCGATCCGGTGGTCGTCTTCCGCCCGGAGATGCAGCGGTTCATCGGAACGGAGTGGAGACGGGTTCTCGATCACGCAATCGCCACGGTCGAGACGGCGTTCGATCGGCTCCCGCCGGGTGAAGCCCAGTTGATTCACGGTGATCTGCACCCATGGAACGTCCACACGTATCGCAGTCGCCTGATTGCATTCGATTTCGAGGACGTCACGTGGGGACACCGGGTGCAGGACATCGCAACAACTCTCTTCTACGAGAGGTCGCACGACGCATATGCGGATCTGCGGACCGCATTCGAAGAGGGATACCGATCAGTAGCGCCGTGGCCGGCGCAATACAGCGGCGAGATCGAGCACTTCATGGCCGCCCGATCTCTCATGTTCGTCAACTATGTAGCCAACCTCAGAGCCGACCCCTCGGAGTACTACGAAGTGGTTTTCCCTCGCCTGGAGCGCTTCCTCGCGGATTGGGCTGGCTGAGACGAGCCAAAAGAAAGACCGGGCCCGCCGTTGAGTTCGGGCCCGGTCTTGGCACTCAGCCGTCCGGGGGAGGGAGGAGGAGAGGCTGAGAATCTGTTGGCGTCTTCTTGTGTTCGGGGCCGACCCGGTATTCGGATGAAGAAAGATGGCAAGACCCGAATCGTGGGAGAGCGATCCGGGTCTTGCCCACCTCAGCCGTTCGCAAAAGGAAGACGAAGGAGAGCCGGCTGAGGAGTCCTCTAGAAAGGTTTGGCTGGTCTCAGAACTGCCTGGCAGTCACACCATTGGACATGGCGTGTGCCGGGCTCTGACAACTTCGCCGACCTCGACAAGGGCCCCGAAGGCACGCTTGTGATTGCTTTCACAAAGTGTTCGAGGCCGAATCCGATACGGATTGATCGCATCCGGCGGCGTCCACTTCCCGCTTCCGCAACGAATACGTGGCGTATTACAAGGGAGTTTCACTATGAGCACAGAAATGGCACGGGGTTCGGCGGCTCGACCGAGCTGGTCCACCCTTTCTTCGTATCACAAGACGAAGATGATCTTCCTGGCCGCAGCCTTCTTCTCATTCGTTCTATCGGTGACACTGTGGTTCCTGGTTGATCGCGAGGTCGGCCTGTTTGTCGGCTTGTGGGTCCCGGCGATTCACTCTCTGGGAACGTTGGTCCTGGTTGGAGAGGACACGCAATGAGCGACGCAGCCCTCTTTGGTATCGGGTCGATCGTCTTCATCTTCGCCACCTGGGCGACTTTGATGTTCTTGTATTGGCGCTTCAACGAGGTTTACAGGAGCGATCAGCCTGGAGATGAGAGCGGGAGCAGCGCGGTGGACGGCCTCGAACTGACGTCGTCCCCTCAGAACGTCCAGGCCTAGAGCCGCCCGCCGTCAAGCTGCGACAACACCTCCTGAGCCCTGATACGAACATCGGCGATGTTGCTCAGGCGCTCGGCAGCCTTGAGCTGGCGCGCGATCCTGTGGTTGCCGGACAGCTGTTCGGTGTTGCGATCGAGGAAATCCCAGTAGAGGGTCGTAAACGGACAGGCCTCGTCTCCTACCCGCGACTTCGGGTTGTACGAGCACCTCCCGCAATGGTCGCTCATCCGGTCGATGTAGTTACCTCCGGCGGCATAAGGCTTGGTGGCCATCAAGCCGCCGTCTGCGAAGAGGCTCATGCCGATGACATTGGGCAACATCACCCACTCGGCGCCATCAACGAACGATGCCCACATCCATTCGACCATCTGTTGGGGGACGACTCCGCTGAGCAGCGCGAGGTTGCCGAGGATCATCAAACGCTGGATGTGATGGGCGTACCCGTGGGAGTTCACGGAGTCAAGGGCAGCCGAGACACAGCGCATCGCAGTATCACCGGTGGCAAACAGGGGCGGAAGCGGCCGGGACGCTCCGAGGGCATTCATGGCCGCGTACTCGGGCATCCACAGCCAGTAGACACCCCACACGTACTCGCGCCAGCCAATGACTTGCCGGATGAACCCTTCGGCCGACTCTATCGGCACTTTGCCTTCCCGATAGGCCCGCTCGACAGCCTCGCACACCT
>JASJEG010000118.1 GCA_030064765.1 Acidimicrobiia bacterium
GTACAACCTGCCGGCCCAATACGAGGTCGCTACTCTCGGGCTCGGCATCGTTGAGCTGGAGAACGGAATGCGGATGTTGGGTCAACTCGATATCGAGCAACCCGAAATCGGCATGAAGGTCAAGGGCTCCGTCGAAGTGGTCCGGCAGGAAACGTACGACGACTTCTATGGAATGGTGTTCAGGGCAGCATGACCGAAGGAAGCCACCCGGCGATGGTTGTACAGGGCGGAACGAGAGCTCCGGCCCGGGTGCGGCGATGGCCGGGTGAGGTGCAAGGAGGAGCTTCAACCGAAATGCAAGGAATCGGTTGGAGTCGGGTAGCAAACCCGAAGATGAGAACAGAAAGCCACTCCAGTTGGGGTGGCTTTCATCTTGTATGGGAGAGGAAAGGTATATGGAGCTAACCCTGCAGAAGAAGGTCGTCCTAGGCCTTCAACACACGATGGCGATGTTCGGCGCCACGATTCTGGTACCGATCATCACTGGCTTGGACATTGGAGTGACGCTGCTCGCAGCCGGCTTTGGAACGCTGCTGTTCCATCTGGTTACCAAGCAGATGGTGCCGGTGTTCCTGGGATCGTCGTTTGCGTTCATTCCACCGATTCTGTCGGCGACCAGCGAGGGCTACAGCTGGGAGGGTATTGGGGCCGGAATCATCGGCGCCGCCGTGATCTACATCGCGATGTCGATCCTCATCACCTTCGTCGGAACGGATGTCGTCCGCCGTATCTTCCCGCCGGTAGTGACCGGTCCGATCATCATGGTCATCGGGGTGACCCTGGCCGCGGTCGCTATCGCCAGCGCTCGCACCAATTGGTGGCTCGCGATCGTGAGCCTCCTGGCGACGATCATCGCGGCGATCTACTTCAAGGGACTCTTCAAGATGCTCCCGATCCTGACCGGCTTCGTCGTCGGCTACCTCGTTGCGATTGCCACCGGCAATGTCGAATTCGAGGCGGTGACAAACGCCAAGTGGATCGGTCTACCCGAATTCACCTTCGGACTTGGCAACATCGAGTGGGGTGCGATAGTGCTGATCGCTCCCGTGGCGTTCGTCACGATGATCGAGCACGTCGGCGACATTCTCGCCAACGGACGCGTGGTTGGTAGGGACTTCTTCAAGGAGCCAGGCCTCAATCGAACCTTGCTTGGTGACGGCATTGCGACGATGTTCGCCGGCCTGATCGGTGGTCCACCAAACACGACCTACTCGGAGAACACTGGCGTGCTCGCGGTCACCAGGGTGTACGACCCGTTCATCATTCGAATTGGCGCAGTGTTCGCCATCGCTCTCGGTCTCATCCCGAAGCTGTCGGCGCTCCTCACGACCGTTCCGTCGTCCGTCCTGGGCGGCCTCGAGATCATCCTGTTTGGCATGATTGCGGCCGTCGGCCTGCGGACACTCGTGGAAGGCGAGGTCGACTTCAAGCGCAGCCGCAACATGATCGTCGCCGGCGTCATCGCCGTGTTCGGTCTGGGTATTGGCGCTTTCGAGCAGGTCAACACCCTGGTCGGCGGGATCGAGGGCTACACGAACATCGTTAGGATCGGCGACGTCACGGTCTCCGGCCTGGCACTTGCCGCAGTGGCAGGAGTAGCAGCCAACCTGATCCTCCCGATGGATACTGAAGAGGTAGAAGTAGCAATGCCTTCGGAAACCAAGTCCTCTACATAGGACTGGATTCCAGGGTCGCCCACCCAAATGGGCATGCGAGGAGCCGGCGCAAGCCGGCTCCTCCTCTTTCTCCGTTCTTGCGTAGCTGGCGGCTCATATCGGCCGTCGTTTACGCAAGAACGAGAGAACGGCAAGCTCCTAGCCCCCGGCTACCAGGCCGACTGCGACTAGAGCCAGAGCGAGACCGAACTGGCGTTGGCGGGTGAGACGCTCGTGGAGCACGAGCCAGGCGAGGATGACTGTGGCGGCGGGGAACATGGCCGTCAGTACCGAAACCACCGCCAGCGAGCCTTTGGTGGATGCCAGGACAAAGAGACCGTTTCCCAGGGTCACCAGAATCCCGGCGCCAACGCTCGGTGCGATCGCCTTGCGATGCGGCACCAACTCGCGGCGGGAGACAAGAACGACCGCCAGGACCGCAATGAACCCGGCGACACGCGCCGGGAGCAGCGCCCAGATTCCCGAGGTGTCCGAGCCGAGGCTAAGAAAGATCAGCAGCCCGCCAAACCCCAGACCAGCGAGCACACCGAAGAGAACCCCCGACCGTACGTCTTCGGCTTCGTGGATGCGTCCGCCGCTGCTGATGGTCCAGATGGCAACCAACCCAACGACGATGCCGGTGAGAACAATCGCGCCGGGAACATCACCGCGTGCAATCTGCCAGACCGCAGGCCAAGCGCCGGCGCCGACGGCGGCAATCGGGGAAACCACGGCCATGCTGCTGCGAGCAAACCCCATATAGAGCGAGACGACCGCAAAGGCACCACTCAGCCCGGCTACCGCCCCCCACCACACCGTTGGCCCGTCGAGGCTGCCGCCGAAGAGCGGTCCCATAACCAACATGGCCAGCACACCCGCGATGTGGTTGAACAGCACAACCGCCATGACCCGGCCTTGGCGGCTTCCCAGGCCGCCGAGGAAGTCCCCAGAACCGGCAAAAGCCGCAGCAGCAAGGGCAAGGAGGACCGCCACGGCCTACTGCTCGACCGAGTTGTTGTCCCCGCCGAGCAGTGCGGCGACGTCCGCTTTGGCCGAATCGAGCTTGGCTTGTGTGCTCAGGATGCGGCGTTCCGCTCTCCGCAACCGCTGCTCGGCAGCAGCTATGTCGTCTGCCTCCCAATCAGATCCTCCGCTTCGCAGCTCCATCTCCGCTTCGAGGCGCTCCTGCTGTCTCTGCAGCGCCCGCAGCCGGTTCTCGGCAACTTGCACCAGTTCCTCTGCGGCCCGCAGCTGGATGCTCTGCTCGGTTTCAGGGCCCGCAGCCAGGTCGACGCTGCTACCTGCCATGAAGACTGCGGTCGTCGGAAGCATGCCGAGCAGAAGCGCGGTCGGATGATCGAACGGTCCGGCGAACTCGCCTTGCCGCAATGCTGCCGGAAGCATCACAAACGCGGCCTTGGACGACGTCTTGGCGATCTGGCCGACTGATGGTGTTGCGAAGCACTCGATCCTCGCATCGATACGAGCCTCACCAAGAACGGCTCGCAGTTGCTCCAACGTTGCCGCAACATCGCCCTCGCTCGGAGCCGAACCCAGCAAGCGAATCGAGGCCCGCGACCATGCCCTGGTCCGAGTGAACAAATACGCGCTCAGTAGCGCAAGCCGGCTGGAATCGTCATCCTGCCACCAGACGTCGATAGTTCGCTCGCTGCGGGGCACCTCCTCGAGAGCGGCCCACCGTTCCTCGTCGCTGAGCATGCTGACCACATTCATGCCGAGTCGGTAGGTCTCCCGCACCGCCTCTGCATAGCCGGCCAGGTGCACCTCCTCGGTCTCCTCCGGCCAACCGAACAGAACCGTGTTCGCCCGCAGCGGGCCGAGACCAAACGACTGCACGATCACCGGCAGCGCCTCCATCGCGTCGGGCGCCAGCACCGCACGTCCGTGTACATCGAGACCTAGATTCTCGATCTCCGCCCGCAAGGCTTCTCCCAGCTCGCGCCGCTCCTTGCGCTTGAGGGCACCCTCGCCAACCACTATCTGAATCGCCGCGGTCAGCCCACTCTCTCCTTCGAGCCAGGAACCGAAACGAAGCAGACGGGCCCGCCGCCGGGGATCGGCTGAGAACGCAAGCACCTGCGGCCGCCAGCTGCGGGGATTGGCCGCCTCAGCCGTCATCGCCCTGATCCCTTCCTTGACTCTCTGGAAGTAGTACGAACGGCTGGCGTCGGCCCACCGCTGGGGCCGATCGATGCGACGCAGATACTGATAGATGCCGGCCAGGATCAGGATTGCGCCAATCCCGGCGGGGACATTGACGGCAACCATTGCGGCCCCGCATGCCAGCGCACCGAGAAGGCTGAGGCGCCGGTCGAAGAAGCGGAACCGGGGCCGAAAGGAAGGACTGGCGGCTCGGGCCTCGTAATAGGTGGCGTAGTTGAGCAGTCCGTAGGAGATGAGGAAGAACATCGAAACCACCGGGGCGATGGCATTGAGGTTGCCGATGGCAACGGTGGCAAGAGCAATGCCCAGCGACAGGAGCACGGCGCGGCGCGGGTTCTTGGTTGGCCCGTGGCCCTTGGCGAAGGTGTTGAGGATCGGGAAGACCCGATCCGAAGCCAGCGACTGCAGGATGCGGGGGGCACCCAGGAATGACGCCATCGCCGAAGACAGGGTTGCCGCGATCACGCCGGCGTCGATCAGCGGGCCAAACGCCGCGATCGAATTGAGGATCGACGTGTCTGCGATGAGCTCTGACGAAGAAGCATTCCCGGCAATGAGGATCGCCACGGACACATAGACGACAGTCGACAACGCAACCGCGGAGAAGGTCCCCAGCGGCAGACTGCGGCCCGCGTCCTTGAGGTCTCCCGACATGCTCACGCCCTGGGTGAACCCTGTGACCGCAGGGAAGAAGATCGCAAAGATGACCCAGAAGCTCAGCGACCCCTCGGGGCTCGACCAGCCGTTACCGGCAAGTTGGGAATCGAAGCCGGGAACGGCCCCCAGGTAGAAGGAGATGAGAGCTGCAACCAACAGCGCCATGACGACGAACTGGAATCGGCTGGCCACATCGGCGCCTGCCCACGCCAAGCCGAATAGGAGGAGCACTGCGATGGCCGCAACTATTTGGGCCGCCCAATCCGCTTCGATACCGAAGATGGCGGTCGCCGCCTCGCCAAATCCAACTGCGTAGAACGCAATCGACACCGACTGGGCCAGGAAGAGGACGATCCCGATGGCGCCGCCGAATTCCACCCCCAGCGTGCGCGAGATCATGTAGTAGTCGCCACCACCCTTGACATCGATGTTGGTGGCGATTGCCGCCAGCGAGATGCTGGTGAGCACCGAGACCGCGGTCGCGACGCCGATGATGATCAGCGCGTTGCGCAGGCCCCCGTTGCCAACGACGAAGCCGAGCCGAAGGAACAGGATGATGCCGAGAATCGTGAGAATCGACGGGGTGAACACGCCGGCGAAGGTGCCGAGAGTGCCTCGAGATGGCTGGGTAGTCGTCACGCGTTACTCCGTCGCTGTGGATGTCACAAGGACTCCGTGCACGCTACCGGCCGCTGCGCTGCATGCCTAATGAGTTGGCCAGCCTGTCTGGTTCCACCCGCCTAGGGTGCAAGCATGCTGATCGAACACGGTGGCAAGACGCCCCGTATCCACGAAACCGCGTGGATTGCACCCAACGCGACCATCTCCGGCGACGTCGAGATCGGGGCAAACACTCGCGTGCTTTATGGCGCCGTCATCACGGCCGAGGGCGGCCCGGTCGAGGTCGGCGAGCAGTGTGTCGTCATGGAAAACGCAGTACTACGTGGCACTCGCAGACACCCCCTCCAAATCTCCAATCGGGTCTTGGTCGGTCCGCACGCCCATCTGAGTGGCTGCCGCGTCGACGAGGAATGCTTCCTGGCTACCGGTGCAGCCGTCTTCAATGGCGCCCGGCTTGGAAAGCGGGTTGAGGTCCGCATCAATGGCGTTGTTCATCTGAAGACCGTTCTCCCCGACGACGGGCTCGTCCCAATCGGCTGGGTAGCAGTGGGAGACCCGGCTGAAGTGCTACCTCCCGACGATCACGACGCCATCTGGGCGGCGCAGGAACCGCTCGACTTCCCAAAGCAGGTCTTTGGTGTGACGCGCGGTCCTGAGATGATGACGCAGATCATGGCGCGCTACACACGGGCATTGAGCGAGCACCAGCACGATCGCATCATTGACCCCTGAGTTCGGTGGCGGCCGGGAGCATGCCGCCGTCGCCAGGCAAGCGGAGAGTTAGCCTCTCGACATGGAAGAAGGATCGAAGGACCACGAAGGCCGGTTGATCGACTTCGGTCGGACAGCAGCCGACTACGAGCGGTACCGGCCCGGATTTCCTGACAACTTCTTCGACCGCCTGGCGACAAGGGGTTGGATCGCGCCGGGGATGCGGGCGCTAGATCTCGGCACCGGCACCGGCACCCTGGCGCTCGGGTTCGCCCGCCGCGGCCTCTACACAACAGGTCTCGACATGGCGACCGAGCTTCTCGACGTCGCTAGATCCACGGCGACCGTCCAGGGCCTCAGCGCGGGGTTTGTCGAGGGCCGGGCCGAGGAAACGGGGCTCGATAGGGCCAGCTTCGACCTAGTCAGCGCGGGACAGTGCTGGTGGTGGTTCGACAGCGACGCGGCGATCGTAGAGGCCAAGAGAGTCCTGGCGCCCGGCGGCCGGCTGCTCATCTGCAACTTCAGCTACCTGCCTCTACCCGGCAACGTTGCCGGCCGCACCGAGGACCTCGTCCTCCAGCACAACCCCGGCTGGCCCAAGGCCGGGTGGCGGGGAGTACATCCGGAACAGGTGCGGGCCCTGGATGAGGGCGGTTTTCGGCAGGTGGAGAGCTTCAGCTACACGGTGGATGTGCCGTTCAGCCACGAGGCATGGCGGGGTCGCATCCGCACCTGCAACGGGGTGGGCTCGGCTCTGAACGCCGAACAAGTCGAAGCATTCGATGCCAGGCTGGCGTCACTGCTGGCCGGCGAGTTCCCCGGCGAGTTGCATGTGCCGCACCGGATCTTCGCAACCAGCGGGATCGCACCCTAGTTCTGCAGTATCTGGCACCCGGCGTCGGCGATCTCGGCCAGCGCTTCTTCCCCATCCTGCGGCCCGAGGTTGACCGCTCGTACTGCGTCCCCCAGCAGCACGACCCGATACCCCTCATCGACTCCATCGATGGCCGTTGCCTTGACGCAGTAGTCAGTCGCTAGCCCGCACACCACAACGGTCCTGACTCCCCATCGCTCCAGCTGACCGGCCAGACCAGTTGCGGCCACCCGCCCAGACTCGGGGTCGCGAACGCTGAAGCCCGAGTAGCCGTCCTCGCCCTCAGTGCCTTTGCGCACTACGGGACCGTCGACGATCAGGTTTGGGTGAAACGCCGCCCCCCAGGTATCTGCCACGCAGTGCACCGGCCAGATGCCGCCGTCTTTGGCGAAGTGAGGAGTTGACTCAGGATGCCAATCGGCGGTGTAGACCACGTGCGCCCCAGCGCTGCGGGCAGCGGCGATCTCGGTGTTGATCAGCGGAACAACCTCCTCGCCGCCCTTCACATACAGATTGCCGTTGGGGTCGGCGAAGTCATTCTGAACATCAACGACGACCAGGGCCGTCGCGGAGTCGTAGTTGATAGCCATGGGTCGATGTTACCGAGGCGGCTTCGGATCGACGGCGGGAGGTCGGATCTCGGCAAATGCGGTACGAACGGCATCGAGATCTGCGGCCGCAAAATGGTCGGGGCGATGGCTGTACACAAGATCGCCCGCAACTTCCCAGCCCGCCATCGGTCCTTTCTTGCTCGCTCTTGTGAACCTGGTATCACGCAGGAAGACGAACACCAATGGCCGGTCGTTCCGAGAGGCAACCAGCATGTTGACCCGATGGTGCTCCGGATCACGACCCTCCCAGTCGGTGACGTAGTCGGCGACCTTCGTCCCGAGCGATTCGGGACCGGTGAAGACTCGGACCGGGGTGGGGTAGTCGAGCTCCCGGTCCGGCCGCAATTGCTCCACCGGGAACGCGTCGGTCGTGATGTGAAGGTGCAGGTGCCACGGGATCGTGGCTCCGGCGTGAGCACCGTTGTAGACAACGCGAAAGCTCCCGTCGGTCTGGGCATGCAGGTCGAGCATCGCCTCGATCACAGTCCTGTCGAACACCTGGTCGACGTGTTCTTCAGCAATCACAGTGAAATGGTTGCGCGCCAGCCAGGCGAAGTTGGTGCCGGCGAGCCAGTTGCGGCCACCGGCTCGCACCGGCACCAGTTCTTCTACCGGGTGACAAACCCGGATATTGGCCGGGCACAGGAAGCAGTGGTGACCGGAAGGATCACGGGAATCACGGTAGAGCACGGTTTCGTCCCGGTGCGGGTTGAGAAGGCCCTCTCGTTCCAGGGCAGCGGTGTCGGTCCGCAGCGCGCGATGGGGAAGCCAGCGGAGCCGGAACGTGACTTCCGAGACCGGATCGGCAACCAGCTTGGTCTCGATCGGACCGGACGGATCACCCAAAACGAAACCCGACTCGATCTGCTCGGCCCAGGTGTCGACCAGCCGACGCGTGAGCGGCTCAGACGTCGCAGGTCCTATCGATGTCATCGAGCTCCTTCAACGATCGCGACCGAAACCTCGAGGGTGCCCTCAGGGTCGCCTCAGGGTTCAACCAGGGTGACACCCGATGGTACTGAAGGGGCAGTTATCGCATGCTGGAGGTGACACGAAAGAAGAGAGACATGACTACTGAAACCCCGCAACCACAAATCGTTTCCCAGGACTCGCGCAACCTGGCAACGGTGAGCCACCTATCCGGCTTTGCCGTCTTCCTGGGAGTCCCCCCGATCGTGGGACCGCTACTCGTCTGGCTGCTGAAGAAGGACGACCCCTGGGTGGAATACCACGCCAAGGAGGCCCTCAACTTCAACATCTCGTTCATGATCTACGGGTTGGTCGCCGCACTTGCCATCATCCTGCTGGTAGGTCTGCTCCTGCTTCCTGCGGTCGTGATCGGATGGTTCATCCTGACGATCAAGGCGGCGATTCGCACGAGCAACGGCGAGTACTACCGCTACCCGATGACGATGAGGTTTGTGTCGTAGGCCAAGACTCCTCCCTCCCGCCAACAACGACACAACCCCGATGGGTCGGACATACGCCGACCATCGGGCGAGGCCCGGGCTTCGGCCCGGGCCTCTTCGGTTGATCGCTCATGGACACTCTTCTACATCGAAGGGCTCCCTAGCCTGCCTGGGAAGTGATTTCGTCGGTTTCCCAAGCCTCCAACGAGGCAGTACCGGCCGGCAAGCCAACCACACAGTCGGCGAACAGATGAGGCGGAGGTGCCTCCACGACGCCGGAGGAGGTGGCGTCGTGGTAGGCACCAAGATCCCAATCGACCTGATCGAGCTCGAGATTCATTGCGGCCTGGCGATCGGAGAGGTCCAACAGGATCGACCGCCAGCTCTCCCCTGAGAGCGGATCAACAACCTCCGCAGCGACGATCGAGGCAGCCCGGGACAGGAAGCTCAGTTGCGTTTCCCAATCGGACTGGCGATTCCCGGGTAACCGTGCGGACCGACGTGCCGCCAGGTATTCGTGGGCCAGTTCGCAGAACGCGGCTTGATCTGCATCTGCGATCGGACGGCTCGGAAACAGGGTCGTTGTGGTTGCTATCGACGGCGGATGGGGAATGGGTGACATGGCCGCATCGACTGCACCGGCAAGCACCATGGCATCTTGGTCGGCGCTGTCGTCCAATCCCCCACCGAACGACAACGCCGCCAAGACCAGCCCCACGGCAGCTACACCACCCACCACCGCCGTGTATCCATACCTGCTCTTCG
>JASJEG010000119.1 GCA_030064765.1 Acidimicrobiia bacterium
TCCTCGCGGGTTTCGAGGCCGGTGAAGCCTCGCTGCACTAGATCGACCGTCCCGGCCATCGCTCCGAGGTGGATGCCCTCGGGCGTCGTGCCTCCCTGGATGTCCGTGACATCGCTCAACAGCGCACCCTCGAAGAACTCCCACGAGCGCTTCCGATCGGACCGCGCCAGTACCCAAGCGTTGACGATCCTGCTCAGCGTCGACCCATGGGAGGTGCGCTTGTCGTAGTAGTCGATGTTGCGCTGGATGGCCTCCCTGTCGAGCTCATATCCGAGCTGCTCAAAGATCGAGATCAGCTCATCCGCCGATAGCAGGTAGAACAGCATGAGCACATCTGCCTGCTTGGAGAGCTTGTACCGGTTCGGGGAATCACCTTCGGCTTCGAGAATCCGGTCGAGCCGCTGGATGTCCCCGTAGCGCGCCGCGTAACCCTCCCAATCGAACTCATCGAGATCCCCGTACCCTTCGAACTGACTGATGATGCCATCGTCGTGGAACGCTATCCGCAGCTTGTGGCTGATGTCGTTCCACTGCGCCAGTTCCTCGCGGTCGATGTGCAACTTCTCAGTCAGCTCGTTGCGACGGAACCTGGGGATGATATCGAGGGCTTCCCGAGCTCGCCGCAGCACCCAAGCCGCCATCACGTTGGTGTAGGCGTTGTTGTTGAGCCCGGGCTCCTCGGTATCCGGATATCCATCGTGATACTCATCAGGACCCATCACCCGCAGGATCTCGTAGCGGTCTAGGACCTTGTTGTATGAGGCCAGACTTGCGATGAGGCGGGCGATCGCCACCATCATTTCGGCACCGTAGTAGGCGAGGAAGTCGACGTCCGCAGTCGTTTGGTAGTACTGCCAGACGTTGTAGGCCACCGCAATGTTGCTGTGGCGCTGCAACCAGCTGTTGTCAGGAAGCCACCGCCCGGACTGCGGGTTGAGATGCATGGACTGGCTCTCTTCTTTGCCGCTGCTGCCGCTCTGCCACGGATAGAGGGCGCCCTTTAGCCCCTCGACCTTTGCGGCCCAGCGCGCTTCGGGAAGGCGCCGGTAGCGATAGAGCAGCAATGCCCGGGTCAGGTCCGGGAGGTGGAGGTTGATGTACGGGAAGATGAACAGCTCATCCCAGAAGATATGGCCCCGGTAGGCCTCGCCGTGCCAACCGCGAGCCGGCACGCCAACGTCGAGATCGATGGTGTGCTTGGAAACCGTCTGCATGAGATGGAAGGAGTGCAGGTTGAGCACCATCGCTTCGTAGTCATCGGCGCCGGTCGCCAGGTGGAACCTCCTCCAGAGCAGATCCCAGGCAAGTGTGTGGGATTGCAGCAATTCGTCGAATGTGCCGAGCCGCCCAATCCAGGTCCGGGCCTCGACTCCGGCCTCAGAGACTGCATGATCACGTGACGTGTAGAGGGTGGCCACCTTGTCGACTGTGATCGCCACCCCCTCGGCAACCGCAAACTCGAAGCTCTGAGCAACGAAACCGGGCTCCTCGATCTGTCCGACGTCACATTCCACCGCGGTGCCGTCCAGCCGAACCGTGGTCCGGGCGGCCATAGCGACCCGCACCCGCGATTGAACGGTTTCCGCCTGAAGATACATCGACTCCTCGTCGATGAAGCTCTGCTCCAAGGGGGCGAGGTGTTGGCTGCTGAGTTTCCGATAGCGAGCCACGCCGGAGTTGATTACGCGGCCATCGATGCCCGACTCGACCTCGATCGAGCCCGACCAGTTCTCTGCGAGGAAGGTCGTTTGCAGACCCGCTGCATGAGGATTTCCCATGTGCACAAACCGCCGTTGGGCGACCCGGGTGTGCCGTCCCTCATCGTCGATGAACCGGAACAGTCGGGTGAGCACACCATGACGAATGTCGAGTTCCTGGCGATAGTCCTCAACCCGGTGATCCGCCAACGAGAACCACTCGCCGCCCGAGATCCGGAACCGCAAATGCAGCCAGTTGGGGCAATTGACCAGGTCTTCGTTGACGATGTCGCGCCCCGCTATCTCGGTGATGAGGCGGTTGTACAGACCAGCTACATACGTTGCCGGATAGTGCACGTCGCCTGCAGCCGACTCCGGGGCGGCCCCCCGCGTAGCGAAGTAGCCGTTCCCCAGCGTGCACAGCGCCTCGCGCAGTGACTCTTCCTCAGGATTGAACCCCTCGTAAGACAGGATCCACCGATTCATGACCTACTCCTCTGCCAGGGGCTTGACCGTCACATCTCCAAGGTCGGGCACAACAACTGTTGCTCCCGACGCAGCCAGCAAGTCGGCTTGATTACCCCGATCGACCCCGATGACCATGCGGAACCCCCCGGCCTTGCCGGCCTCGACACCAGATTGGGCGTCCTCAACGATCGCCGAACGCTCAGGGACGGCACCAACACGAGAGGCCGCCTCCAGAAAAACCGCCGGGTGGGGTTTGCCGGGGATCCCGATATCAGCCGCCACATTGCCGTCGATCCTGACAACGAAAAGGTCCATTAGGCCGGCTGCGGTCAATACAGCCGTCACATTGCGGCTCGACGAGATCAACGCCGTTTCCACGCCCTGCCGCTGCAGTTCCCTCACTAGGTCGACACTGGTTTGGTAGGGCTCGACACCGTGCTCCTCGAGATGACTCAAGAAGAAGCCGTTCTTGCGGTTGCCTAAACCGCAAACCGTTTCGGCTTCTGGGGGATCCTCCGGGGTACCCCACGGAAGCTCGATACTTCGTGATCGGAGGAAGCTGTCCACCCCGTCGTACCTCGGTTTGCCGTCTACAAACTCGAGGTAGTCGGCGGCTTCGAAGGGGACAAAGGCCTCCCCCTTTTCCTCCGACCGCCGCCTCAGGTAGTCGTTGAAGAGTTCCGCCCAAGCAGCTTCGTGAACAGATGCCGTCTTGGTGATGACGCCGTCGAGATCAAAGATCACGGCGTCAATTGCAGAAACGTCGATCTCGGCCAATTTCTTGCCCTTCGCCGCGGATGCCCATGCTAGGCAGGGACCGCGCCGCCGACCAGCTTGGCGGTTCGATCGTCTACTGCGCCGCCCCGAGAGCTATCCGAAGAGACTGGTTTCGCCCTCACGTAGTCGAGTCATCTTGTCCGCAATTCGGGGATTACCAATGGTAATTACCAGTGGTAATATGATCTCGTGACGAGTCCAACCGCAGATCGCTTCATCGGCTCCACGCTGGACCTCATTGCCGAGAAGGGCGGATCGCAGGGGGTGAACCTCCGCGAAGTTGCCCGGCGCGTTGGATGCGCCCACACCAACCTCTACAACTACTTCGATAGCTTCGACGACCTGCTGTGGGCTGCATTCAGGCGCGTCCTCGACGACTACGCCTCCCACCTATTCCGCGACCTCGACTCTTTGGCCGCCGAGGAACGACTCGAGGCTTTGATCGCCAATCTGGTGGCGTACCCGCAGAGCAATCCCGGTTGGTACCGCTTCATCGGCTCCGATCCAATCAGCTCCGCCGGCTTTCCCGCCGACATCCTCGACACAGTGCTGGCCATGAAACAGCAGCTCTTTGAGGCCTTCCGCAGCTGCTCGCCAGGAAGCGACCAGGCGTTGGTCGACCAGGCCTGCGACATCGTCTACGCCTACATCGACGGCGAGAGCTTCAACCTGATCAACGAGCGAGTCGTCCCGGGCGAAGACGTCGCCGGCCGCGTTGTCGGCAACGCCATTCGCCTCTTCGGTCTCCTAACCCGCCCGGACTAGCCAGGAGGAACCATGGACCAGATCTTCCCCTATGCCAATGTCGTGTCGGGAGTGTTGGTGCTGCTGATCGGATTCGGAGTGCACTTCATTGCGCAAACCCTCTCGGTCATCAACTGGGACCTCGGCACCAGACTGGGACTTCAGGAAGCCGGCATGCGGCCCGAGCACAAGAACTACGAGCAAGCCATTGCGGTATCGGACATGCTCATCGGCTGGACCTACGGCGTTGCCGGTGTTGGGCTGCTGATCGACGCCTCCTGGTCATACGCTTGGGCCTGGATCCCGGGAGCGGTCCTCACCTACCACGCGCTCGGTTTCTGGTTCTGGACCGGCAACCACATCAAGTCCGGCGACCACTATTCCACCACCAAGAATCCAATGCGGTCGGTCTGGGGCGCATCCAATCTGGTCACGGGGATTCTGACCCTGCTCGTTGCCAATTCGCAGATGATCGTTCCCTAGGAGGACCACGCATGGAAGTAACAGCACTTACTTGGATCGTTGCGATTCTCGGGTTGCTGATCATGGGAATCCTCGCCTCGCTGCAATTCGTGGCAGTGCTCCGACCGCGGACGGAATGGACTATCGAGAACGTGTACGGCGGCACACCGGATGGCACCGATCCCACGGCCTACTTCGCCTTCAACCAGGGCTATGCCTGGGCGGATTCTTTTCTCTGGGCGCCGCTGCAGGTTGCCGGCAGCATCGGGATGTTGCTCGGTGAGCGTTGGGGTTTCCTGCTCGCACTGGCCGCATCGATCCCCTACGTGTACACCGCCATCCCGATCTTCATCTGGGATCGGGACATGGGTTTCCGGGAGAACACCCTCTTCTACTGGCTCATCGTGTGGGGGATGTTCCCTGCCTACGGAATCCTCGAAGGTGTCTACGCATTCGTTCGACTAATCGACTGAGAGATAGGCGCGGCAATCCTGATTGCGGCCCCAAAGTGGCCGGCCACGTGGTATCGATGGTGGGTGGAGTGCTTCCACGCGAGAAAGGAGGGAAGAATGAAGTGGAACGCAGCACTCATACTGAGCTACAGCAGGCCGGTTCCCGGACGTGAAGCCAAGGCCATGGAGGTCTTTGCGGATGCGCTGACCACGTTCGGCAAGCTTGCAGCCGACGACATGTGCGCCGAACCCGAGGTATTCCATCACATCGTGGGTGGAGGGATGTTCATCATCAAGACCGAGAACCTCGAAGCCGCACATCACATCCTCGAGATGGACGACATCCGCAAGATGTTCGATGTCGCCATGTTCACCGTCGAAGACTTCGACGTTGAGATGTTCGTGACCGGCGAGCATCTCATGGAGAACATGTCGCTGTACACCGCGATCGGTACCGAACTGGGCTACATCAGCGCCTGAACCCGAGAGAGGCACCGCGGTGGGGGATGCCTCTCTCGACCCAAATGCGGCCGGCGCCCCAACTACGTCACCGCGCTCCTACCAACCGTGCTCGGTCCTATGCCGAAGCTCGAGTTCGATACCACTCGACCGTGTTCGCTACCGCTTCTTGGAGCGGGGTCACCGTGAAAGGACCAAACACCCGCTGGAACTTGTCGTCGTCGGCGACGAAGTCGTCGGTCCACTGGTAAGTGGTCTCGATGCTCTCCCGGGAGATGTGATGAAAAGGCGCTGCCAACCACAGCATTGCCTTCGAGACCACCCCGGTCTTAACCGGCCGTGGGAGTGCCGCGTTGACTGCGGCGAGAAACTCCGCTCCGGTCGGGGCCGGGCCGTGGGGCAAGATCCAGGTCTCGCCGTCGGCCTTGGACTCCTCACCCAAAATCGCAAAGGCGTGGGCGATGTCGGGCAAATAGGCTGCCGAGTGGCGCCGGTCGAGTCGGCCCATCCACCGGATCGACTTGCCTGCCGCTCCCGGCGCAATCGCCAGAGCAGTTATCCCGCTGTTGTCGGCATCGGGACCGAAGTAGTCCGAAGCCCGTCCAATCGTCACACGCAGTCGGCCTGAATCGTGGGCCTCACGGAGCGTGCGGGCCATTTCGGCGCGAACGTCACCCTTCTTGGTCCCACCTACTTCCGCGGACTCCTCTGTCATCGATGTCTGACCGGGCCCGTACATGTAGAGGTTGTCGACCATCACTAGCTTGCCTCCGATGGCGGCGACCGCATCTATCACGGTCTCCAGCATCGCTGGGAACTCCTCGGCCCACCGGTGGTAGGGCGGCTGGGCCGCCAGGTAGACCACATCTGAGCCGGCAACCGCCGCTGCTGCGCCACGCGGCTCGGTGATGTCGGCAGCCACCAGCTCCGCACTCGCAGGCACGTCGGCATCTCCGCGACGATTCACTGCCCGGACTCGATGGCCACGATCTAGCAGCGCACGTACGATCGCATTCCCTGCTCCACCGCTTGCCCCGAGAACCGTGTGTAGTTGGCTGTTCATCCTCATACTCCTTCTGCGAACACTGTTCACTATCTGCGTGCAGGACTATATGCGAACACTGTTCACTTTGTCAAGAGTGTTTGCAAAGTTGCTCTCCTTGTTGCACACTGCAGGTATGACGACCCGTCGAGAGAGACTGCGTGCGGCCACCGTTGCCGAGATCAAAGAAGCGGCTCTCGCCCAGATTGCCGAGGTCGGAGGACCCGGCCTGTCGCTACGCGGCGTCGCCCGCACCATTGGGATGAGCCCTGCCGGTCTCTACCGCTACTACGAAGGGCGCGACGGTCTGCTGACCGAGCTGATCACGGATGCCTACAACGCGTTGGCTGATGCGGTTGCGGAGGGTGTGGCAAGCGGCGGCGAAGCGCCCCGGGAGCGATTTGTCGGTGGGATCCGCGCCTACCGCCGCTGGAGTCTGGAGAACCCCAACCAGTTTCTACTGATCTTTGGGACGCCGATCCCCGGCTACGCCGCCCCGCGGGAGGGGCCAACGGTTGCAGCCAATCGCAGGATGGGACAGCAGTTCTTCATGATTGGTCTGGAGGCATGGCAACAAGGCACCTTCCATCCGTCTCCCGACTCACGTGCACCGACTCCGAGCGAGAAGGAGCTGGCGGAGCTGCTAGATCCCGAGTTCCCGCCGGAGCTGGTTCCGGTGATGCTGGGAACCTGGGCCCACTTCCACGGCCTGACAACCCTCGAAGTGCTGAGTCAGTTCGACTGGATTTACGGAGACGACACCGAGGCCTTCTTCGACCGCGAGATCGAGCGTCTCATGGATTCGTTAGCGCTGGAAGGCTGAGGCGTCCGGTCGACTACGCCGAGATTCGTGGAGCGTGGTCGCCGGTGAGCAGCAGATAGGCAGCGGCGCGACGTGCGATTGGTCCGTCCGCCGAAAACATGGTGATCGGCTCGTCGAGCAGAGCCCATGCGATCGTGTCGGCGGCGTCCTCGCTCCCCTTGTTGGACCAAGGCGTATCCGGATCATCCCAGGAGCCGAACCCCCCGACCGTCACGTACTCGGAGCGCTGCGCCGCACTCAGGTTCTCGTGGCTCCACGCATGGGCGATCTCGTGGAGGACGACATTGCGCTGGTCGACACAGACGTCGATGCGCTGCAACCCGCTGTTGTAGATCCCCCGGTTGCCCTTGCAGTCTGCGAGGTCCTGGTGCAAGTGGATGTCGAGCGCAGGTACGTCTAGGCCGGCATCCTCGAATCGCTGCACAGCCCAGGTCGCAATCTCGCGTTGCTCGGCGGTGCCGCCGAAGACTGTTGTTTCCGTGGGGAGGACCGGCGCGGCCTGATCCTGTGCTGCTGCCGGTTCGATCGGCTTCCGCTCCGTTGCGTCGATTCCTGACGCTGCATAACGATGGGTACCGCTCGCTACTCCTTCCAAGGGAGCGGCGAAGCTCGTGAACGCTGCCGTAGCGACTAGTGAGACTCCGACCAGATTGGTGATGGTGCGTAGGTAACTCATACCCGCACCGTCCGCCCCGGGCCCTACGCAATCCCATAGGGACCCTTAATGCCGGGAGGACCCGATTAAGGATTGTTAAAGGTGCGGTTGATCAGCTGGCGGCGTAGCCTGTAGAGCAGGAGGTTCGCTGTGGAGTTCCGCATCCTGGGACCGCTCGAGGTCGTAGAGGATGGCGAATCGATCGACGTCGGCCCTCACAAGCAGCGAGCGCTTCTGGCCCTTCTGTTACTGCACGCCAACCGGGTCGTTTCCACCGATCGCCTACTCGACGAACTGTGGGGTGACGAAGCGGAGGGCAAGGAGAATGTCCTGTGGGTCTACGTGTCCCGGCTGCGCGCAGCTCTCGAGCCGGAAAGCAAGAAGCACCCGCAGGTCCTGGTGACCCGGGACCACGGTTACGTCCTCAACGCCGACCCGGAATCAATCGATGCGTACCGCTTCGAGAAGGAGGTGGCCCGCGGTCGCTCCTTGACCAAGGATGCCGCCGCGACCGCAGCAACGCTGCGGTCGGCACTCGAGATGTGGCGCGGCGCGGCCCTGCAGGACTTCGTCTACGACGACTTCGCCCGAGTAGAGATAGCCCGACTCGAGGAGCTTCGTCTGACAACTACTGAGGAGGCAATCGAAGCTGAGCTGCGCTGTGGCAAGGCGGGAGAGCTCATCGGGGAACTCGAGGTCCTCAGCGAGCAACACCCGCTACGGGAGCAACCGACTGCCCAGCTGATGCTGGCGTTGTACCGTGCCGGACGATCGGCGGATGCGCTGCGAACCTTCGAGCGGTTCCGCCGGACCGTCGGCGATGAACTCGGGATCGATCCCTCGCCCGAGCTGTGCCGTCTCGAGGAGCAGATTCTGCTTCACGACTCGCGGCTGCAACTGCGTCGCCCTCAGCCGGTGCGGGCAGCCGTGACAGCCCCAACGACCAATCCGTATCACGGACTGCGACCCTTTGGCGAGGACGATGCCGGGAGCTTCTTCGGCAGAGAACGGCTCATTGCTGAGGTGGTGCGCCGCATCAACGACGGGGAACGGCTGATCACGATGATCGGCGCCAGCGGGTCGGGCAAGTCGAGTGCGGTCAGGGCGGGCCTGATTCCGTCGATCCGCAAGGGAGCTGTCCCCGGCTCAGATCAGTGGCTGATCGCCCACATGCTCCCCGGTTCCGATCCATTCGTCGAGCTCGAGGCCGCCCTGCTCCGATCCACAATCGATGCACCGGACAGTCTTTCCGAGATGCTCCAATCTGGGGACGGCTCCGGGCTACTGCGCGCCGTGCTGCGGCTGCTGCCCACCGAGTCCTCCCGCATGGTGCTGGTCATCGACCAGTTCGAGGAGTTGTTCACGCTCGTTGAGGACCGGGCGCTGCAGCGTCGATTTCTCGAAGCGCTACTCGTGGCCGTCGATGACCCCCACGGGCGGGTGACGGTCGTGGTAACACTGCGTGCCGATTTCTACGACCGACCCTTGCTACATCCGGCGTTTGGTGCCCGGCTGGGCGAGGCGCTGGTCAACGTGACGCCGCTGAGCGCACGCGAACTGGAGGAGGCGGCATCAGAACCGGCAGTCAAGGCGGGCGTCCGTGTCGAGCCCGCCCTGCTCGGTCAGCTCATAGGCGAGGTCGTCGATTATCCCGGGGCGTTGCCGATGTTCCAGTACACACTCACCGAGCTATTCGAGAGGCGAGCCGGTGATGTCTTGAGCGAGGCAAGCTACTCCGAGATCGGAGGGGTGCGCGGGGCCATCACCAATCGCGCCGAAGACCTATTCGGGGAACTGGGACCCGAGGAGCAGGAGGCCGCTCGCCAGCTGTTCTTGCGGCTGGTTTCGATGTCCGGTGAGAACACGTGGTCCCGGCGGCGCGTGCAGGCCGAGGAGATCATTTCGC
>JASJEG010000120.1 GCA_030064765.1 Acidimicrobiia bacterium
CTGGCCTGCGTCGCAGCGTGACGTATCGGTAGGTCGGGTCTTCTCCCATCGTGGGACTCACTTCACAGTCCCAGGCGGTTGGGTCGAGGAATGGGAAGTGGGCATCGCCTTCCGGCTCGCTGTCAACGATCGTCAATTCGACTCTGCCTGCTCTCGTGAGGAACGCCTGGTAGACAGCCGACCCCCCGATCACTGCGATGCCCCCATCTCCATACCGGGGGCTGCTACGAGCAAGCGAAAGGGCTTCCTCGACCGACATGGCCACTCGAGCTCCTGGGAGCTCGTCGACCGAGCGCGTCATCACGATGTTGTCCCGGTTCGGCAGCGGGCGACCGATGGATGCAAAGGTGAGCCGGCCCATGATCACGGGAAGACCGCTGGTCAAGCGCTTGAATCGCTTCAGGTCTGCAGAGATGTGCCAAGGAATGTCTCCACGTAGCCCGATCACGCCGTTGCGCGCAACTGCGGCGATCATCCAGACATCGGCGTCTCGGTAAGTCACTAGACCGCGATTGGGGCGCGAATGGTTGGATGTGACACATAACCCTCGACGACGATGTCGTCGTAGGTGAAGTCGAACAGATCGGTGATCGAGGGATTCAGCGCCAGAGTTGGGAGTTCCAGCGGCTGCCTCGCCAATTGCTCGTCGACCTGTTCGATGTGGTTTTCGTAGACGTGAGCATCGCCGAAGGTGTGGATGAACTCTCCAGGCTGCAGTCCGGTGACCTGGGCGACCATCGACAGCAGGAGCGAATAGGACGCGATATTGAAAGGCACTCCGAGGAACATGTCCGCACTTCTTTGGTAGAGCTGGAGGTGCAGAAACGGTGGCTCGACATAGAACTGGAAGAAGGCATGGCACGGGGGAAGAGCCATCCGGGGAATGTCGGCAACATTCCATGCGGAAACGATGTGACGGCGGGACTCCGGGTTGGTCTTGAGTTGATCGACTACATCGCTGATCTGGTCGATCGTGCCGCCGTCCGGTGTCGGCCAAGACCTCCACTGCACGCCGTACACGGGGCCTAGCTCCCCGGTTTCCGGATCGGCCCACGCGTCCCAGATCTTGACCTTGTTGTCCTGCAGATAACGTACGTTCGAGTCGCCGCTCAGGAACCAGAGAAGCTCGTGGACGACGGCACGCAAGTAGACCTTCTTGGTGGTGACGAGCGGGAAGCCCTTGCGCAAGTCGAACCGCAGCTGGCGACCAAATACGCTGCGCGTACCGGTTCCGGTGCGGTCGGTGCGTGGTTTCCCCTTGTGACGCACGTCAGCCAGCAGATCCAGGTAGGTCTTCATAGCAATCTCTCCGACAATCCGTTTGCAACGTATGTTCGGCGGTCGGGGCCCCACCACTGGGCGTGCTCAGGTAGCACGCTGCGGTGGGACTCTAGTCGGGAGGGTGCGGAAAACGGGGTCATCCCGACTGTGCGGGTTGCGGCGCCCGGAAAGGCGTGGAATGGCTCGCACAAGCGGGGAACCGGAGTAACCTCCGCGGCATGTTGGCCTTGCGCGCGTTGATAGTGGCGTTGATTGGTGCCGCCGTTGGTGTGGCCCTGATCCCGCTGATGGTGCTGCTCGATCTCCGCCGCGGAGGCACCGGGTGGGGCTTGTGTCCGGATGGTTTGGACGGCTGTCGAACGAGTTACTTCGACGGGTTCGAGCTGATGGCATGGCTGTTTCTAGCCCTCTTCGTTCTGCTTGGCATGATCGCAGCCTGTGTGCGCATCCTGCGCTACCTCGAGTCTCGCGCCGCAGAGGACGTCCCTGTCGTTTATCAGTGATCGAGCCGCTCCTGCGGTGGGGTGGTTGCTCGCTGGCTAGAGCTCATCGGCCAAGTCGGCAACGACGAGAAAGAGCCCCGACGCTTCTGCGACAGCCGTTGGACCTTCGAGCATACGGCCCGCCAGTCGCAGGCGTCGGCCGCGGCGCTCCTCCAGCCGGCCCTCCAGCTTGTAACAGGTATCGACTGCTGCGGGTTTGCGGTAGCGCAATTCCAGGGTCCCGGTCATCACCATGACCCCTTCCAGGAGAATTGCCGTCCAAGCCATGATCTCATCGAGAGCGGTCGCCACTATGCCGCCATGCAGTACGTCGTTGAATCCGTGATAGTCAGTTCGGGGAACGAACTCTGCGGTGATTGTCCCGCCTTCGTTGACGAAGCCAGTCAGACCCAGTCCGACGGGGTTTTCGGAGCCACATCCGAAGCAGTGGGCATAGTCCGCCCGGATTGTCTCGATTCGATCGGACAGGTTCAAGTCCTATCCCGGATGACGACCGTGTTGTCATCGATGCTCTCGAGTTCGACAACCGAATGCACCGCCCACCCGTGGCGCTCCAGCCGTTCTCTCCCCGATTGCCAACACTTCTCGATCGCAAAGCCGAAACCGAGAACCTCGCAACCTGCCTCGGTGGCGATCTCGCCGAGGGCCTCTGCCGTCCGTCCTCTGGCAAGGAAGTCATCGATTATGAGCAGGCGGAGACCGGGCGGCAGAACCCGCCGTGCGACCTCGACTCGGTATTCGACTCCCTTGGTCGGCGATGTCACCTCTCGTGCGAACGAATACCGATCTCCCGTGCCGAGGTACTTCTTGGCATAGACCATGGGTACTCCCAGGGCCGAGGCGCAAGCCAGCGCAGGGGGAATGCCGGACGCCTCTGCAGTGAGTATCAGCTCAGGCTCGAGCTCAGCAAAGAATGCAGCCAGTGAGCGTCCCACCGAGTCGATGACATCGGGCTCTACCCGGTGATTGAGGAACTCGTCGACGAGCACGAGGTTCCCTTCGATTCGTGCGCGTGCGGTTACCGCTGTCTGTAGATCCACGGAGCGGATCGTAGCCGGATTGATCCGTGGCTTAGACTCGAGCACCCATGGGAGCCGACCACGCACCGGACAAGAGCCTCAGCCAGCGCCGACGCGTGGCGCGTCTCATCCTGAAACGCCTCACCAAGCTCTATCCCGAAATCGCGACGGCCCTCGCCTACACCGATCCCTGGCAGTTGCTGGTGGCGACGGTGCTCTCGGCACAGACAACCGACGAGAACGTCAATCGCGTCACCCCCGTCCTGTTTGCCCGGTGGCCGCAACCCGACGACCTCGCAGTTGCCAGCCCGGAGGAGGTCGAGGAGGTCATTTACTCGACGGGCTACTACCGCCAGAAGACGAAGTCGTTGCTGGCGCTAGCCGCCGACGTAGTCGATGAGTTTGGCGGCAATGTACCCCGAGACTTGGATGCCATGGTCACCTTGCGCGGCGTGGGACGGAAGACGGCGAGTGTCGTCCTTGCAGAGGCATGGGGCGACCCTGCGATTGCTGTGGACACGCACGTCAAGCGGGTGGCGAACCGGTTGGGTCTCACCGGCAACGCCGACCCGGGGAAGATCGAGAGCGACCTGAAAGAGCTGTACCTGAAGGAAACTTGGGCGGGGATATCCATGCGGTTCATCCAGTTCGGCCGCGACGTGTGTGATGCGCGGCGACCTCGCTGCTGGGAATGTCCGTTGCGCGATCGTTGTCCATTTGAGCCCAAGACAGCTCGGCCACGGAACGCCCCGTGATCTCGGCAACCGGTCGTGCTCTCGACCGAGACATCTTCCGGCTGGCAGTCCCGGCACTGGGCACGCTGGCGGCCGACCCTCTGGTCTCGCTGATCGACACTGCGTTCGTGGGGCAGCTCGGCTCCACTGCACTGGGTGGGCTCGGGGTCGCTACGGCCGTGTTCTCGATCGCGTTCTTCATGTTCAACTTCCTTGCCTACGGAACCACCCCATTGGTAGCGGGCGCAGTCGCGCGCGGTGACTCCGCAGAAGCCGGGAGGATTGCCGGCGCCGCGCTCGTGCTCGGCCTGATGTTGGGAGTTGGCTTGACCGTGTTACTCGAGACAGCTGCCGAGCCGCTCCTCAGGCTCATGGGAGCGGATTCCGAGTTGCTCTCGTCAGCCGCGGTATACCTCCGGATCAGGGCGATCGGAATGCCGGCGCTGCTACTCGCAACAGTTGCTCACGGCGTATTTCGGGGGCACCAAGACACGAGGACGCCGCTCTGGGTAGTAATCGGGATCTCGGGGGCAAACCTGGTTCTCGATCCGATTCTGATCTTCGGGCTCGACTGGGGGCTGGCCGGGGCGGCATGGGCGACAATGCTGGCCCAGTGGATCGGCGCCGCAATCTTCTTGGTCTTGTTCGCAAGGCGGCGTGAGCAGCTTGCGCTGCAGTGGGCATGGCCCAAGCGGGAAGCGCTTGGTCCGCTGGTAGGGGCGGGGCGCGCACTGGTGATTCGCAGCGGCGCACTGTTGACAGCGTTCACGCTGGCGACTGCGGTGGCTACCCGCCAGGGAGAGGAAGTCGTTGCCGCTCACCAGGTTGCGGTTCAGTTGTGGATCTTTCTTGCACTGGTGGTGGACGCGTTGGCGATCGCCGCCCAAGCTCTCGTCGGGCTGCATTTGCAGAGCCGCCACGACCTGGCACGTGAATACTCGAGGCGCTTGCTGACCTGGGGTCTTGTGAGCGGTTTCGCACTGCTTGCGGTGATGGCGGCGGGGCGGAGTTTTCTGCCCGGCGTCTTCAGCAACGATCCGGGTGTGGTTCTCCAGGTCGAGGCGGTTTACCCGTTCATTGTGTTGATGCAGCCGCTGAATGCGATCGTGTTTGTGTGGGATGGGATTGCGATCGGAGCGTCGCGCTTTGCCTTTCTGGCAGGATCGACTGTTTCGGCAGCGACAGTTACGGCTGTGATCCTGGCGGTTGTGCAGCTGCGGACCTGGGGGCTGCCGGGGGTGTGGTGGGCGCTGGTTGCGATGATGGCCGTTCGGTTTGGGACGCTGGCGTGGTGGCACGTGACCGGGCCCCTTTCGTCCGGAGCAGGTCCATCCCCCGGGTTTCCGGCAGCCGGGTAACGAGCAGCATGGCGACGATCAGGCCGGCGCCCAAGACGGTGATGGTGGTCGAAAGGCCGACTTCGTCGACGATGAACGCACCGATGACGAATCCCGCAATGCTTCCCCCAATTGCCACGTTGGTTATCCAGCCGGCGGCAGTGGCTCTGACCCGCGTTGGGAAGAGCTCGGAGCGATGGGCGGCGAGTGCCGGGGTGAGCATGCTCAGGCCCATCGTGGCGAGGAAGATCGCAGGAGCCAGCACCCAGCCGCTGTCCTGCGTGTAGAAGGCGACCCCCCCGATCAGGCCGGCGATCATGGCGGTGATGGTGGTCCGCTTGCGCCCGATGAGGTCCGCCATGCGACCTCCGATCAGCACACCCGCAGTTCCCAGCCCGCTAAAGACCATCAGCAGGAAACGAGCGGGGGCGGTGTCCCATTGCAGGTCATCGACGAGCCGTTCCATCACGAAAGCGGTGGCCGGTGAAGAGAAGGCTGCGATCAGGAATGCGATAGCCGCCATCGGCCAGAAGTGGCGGCTCAGCCCGGCCTTGAGCGCAGTGCGGAATGTGACCTTGCGCTCGTACTGGACATAGGCACGGCTCTCCTGCAGGAAGCGGGCGAGTAGCGGTATCGCTAGTAGGCCGAACCCTGTCAGCGCAAACAGGGTGCGATAGGAAGTCTCGGTATTGTCGGCAATCGGGAGAAGCGTCAATCCGATTCCCGACCCGGCCGCTCCGGCCAGCGCATAGAGCCCGATACCCAGAGCTCTCACACGTGGTGAGAGCTCTTCGGCGAGTATCACGATGGCAAGCCCGGCGACCGCGATCACGGCCACCCGGGCCAGCGACTGGGCAATGGTGAAACTGACCGGGTTAGGCGCTACCGCGGTTGCGAGATTGGCTACGGGCATCAGGGAAAAAGCGACGATGAACGGCAAACGGCGGCCGCGTCGGTCTGCATACACCATGAACAACAGGCCAGCCAATGAAGCGACCCGCGTCACTGCGAACACCCAGTTCATGCCCCCTTCGGTCAGTCCGAGTGCAGATCTGGCAAAGGGCAGGGTGTGGCTCAACTGGCTGGCGCCGTAGCCGATTACCAGTGCAACGAACATCATCAACGTGAGAATCCGACGGTCACGGATTGTGAACTCGCTCAACGTCGTCATGATGTGTCTTGGGTGTGGGGGTAATGCATGTGGCGGCCCGAGGTTAACCTGCCGGAGCGGTCCACGGATGCGGGAACAAACACGATCGGCACCACGTTGACCCGCGAGGGCCGAGGGAAAGAGGATGATTTCGTGGCCGACACAACACTTATCGCGGCTGTGTTCGCCGGTGCGGCCTCCTTTTTGTCGCCGTGCGTGTTGCCGTTGCTCCCCGGTTATCTGAGCCTCATGTCCGGATACTCCACCCGCGAGATCGCGGAAGGGAACGTGTCGATGTGGAGGATCACGCGGGCCACGCTGCTGTTCGTCAGCGGCTTCACCCTGGTCTTCGTCGTGCTGTTCGGTGGTGCGGCTTCGTCGCTGGGGCGGTTGTTGCAGGGCGAAACCTTCACCACGGTGGCGGGGTGGGTCATCGTTCTCATGGGCATCTTCATCGCAGTGACCGCCGTCTGGACCCCCGACTTTCTGTTGCCGGTGATGAAGGATCGGCGGAAGGATGTCCGCCCCAGCCGCTTCGGTGTGTTTGCCCCACCTGTAATGGGTATGGCTTTTGCATTTGGGTGGACGCCGTGCATCGGTCCTTTCCTGACAGCAGCGATCGCGCTTGGCTCCGATGCGGAGACCATGGGCAGGGGCATGCTGGTCCTCGGCTTCTACTCTCTCGGCTTGGGGATTCCCTTCCTGCTATCGGCGCTGCTACTCGCCAAGGCTTACTCGGTGTTCACAGGAATCAAGCGCTTCTTGACCCCAATCAGCGTTGTGTCGGGTGTCTTGCTCGCAGGCTTCGGCTTCCTCATGATCACGGGACAGATCACCGACCTGAACCGGTGGTTCTCGGAGCTGCTGGTAAACCTGGGTCTGGAGAGCCTTGCCGAGGTCTAGGCGGACATCGCCTCGAGTCCGCCGACTCCCGTCGGATGTCTCCGGCGGGTCGCCTCGTCGGGTCTAACCTCTCGACATGCAACCGGACCTGACCCGTGACAGATTCATCGAGCTCGCCAGTTCCTATGCCGTCATTCCTGTCTCGATCGAGGTGCTGGCCGATCGTGAAACAGCAGTCTCGGTATTCGAGAAGCTGATCGGTGACCAGCCGGGGTTCCTCCTCGAGTCGGTTGAGGGAGGGGAACGCTGGGCACGTTGGTCGTTTGTCGGTGGTCGGCCACTCTTCACCCTGGTCTCGCAGGACGGAGTAACGAGAGCACATGGCCGGGAGCACCCGATTCCCCCCGGGGATCCGCTCGAGGTCCTGGAAGAGGTCGTTGGCAGCCTGACCGTGCCATCGGAGGATGAACTCGGATACGGCAATGACCACCCACCGCTGCATTCGGGCGCAGTCGGCTACCTGGCGTACGACGCAGTTCGCCACGTCGAGCATCTGCCAAACCGCCCCGTTGACGACCGGTCGCTTCCCGAGATGGTGTGGCACTTCTTTGGCTTGTTAGCCGCAGTCGACCGCTTTCGAGAAACGGTCCACCTGATCCGGAATGTCTTCGTGGACGGGGATGCCGGAGATGCCTACGACAGAGCAGTCCGTGATCTAGAGGAAGTCGCGGCAACCTTGGCCGCATCCGCGGAGTACACCCCAAAAGCGCGCCCGGCCTTTGTTGCTCGCCCGGACGCAATCGCCAACATGACCCAAGCCGAATTCGAAGCAGCCGTTCACACCGCTAAGGAGTACATCAAGCACGGCGATGCGTTTCAGGTCGTCCCATCACTCCGGCTCGAGGTTGCGCTCGACACTGATCCCTTCCTCGTCTACCGCTCGCTGCGATTGGTGAACCCTTCTCCCTTCATGTTCTTTGTACGCCATGAAGGCGTTGCAGTCGTTGGGTCATCTCCGGAGTTGATGGTGCGTGCCAGGCGCGGCATTGCAACTAGCCGTCCCATTGCGGGAACTCGCCCGCGGGGCCGCACGGTGGCCGAAGACGAAGCCCTGGAAGAGGAGTTGCTGGCGGATCCCAAGGAGCGGGCCGAACACGTGATGCTCATCGACCTGGCCAGGAACGATCTGGGCCGGGTCTGCGAATTCGGTTCGGTCGAGGTTGATGACTTGATGGTCATCGAGCGCTATTCACACGTGATGCACATCGTGTCGGGTGTATCCGGTCGGCTGCGGCCCGAAGTGGGTCCGGTTGACGTGCTGCGGGCGACCTTTCCCCACGGTACGGTTTCCGGCGCGCCAAAGGTCCGCGCCATGGAGATCATCGATGAGTTGGAGCCAACTGCTCGCGGCCCCTATGCCGGGGCCGTGGGTTATATCGATTTCTCCGGCAATCTGGATACGGCAATCGCGCTGCGCACGATGGTGGCCGCCAACGGGAAAGCTTGGGTGCAAGCCGGTGCCGGCGTAGTGGCCGACAGCCAGCCGACCGCCGAGTATGAGGAATGCATCAACAAGGCAGCGGCCGTGCTGGCCGCGGTGGAAGCCGCCCACCATGTCTGAGGAAACGGCAATCCGCAACGATGCAGGCCTCGCAACCGGGAGAACCGGGCTGGTGTGGGTCAGCGGATCTGACGCAGTCACGTTTCTCGATGGGTTGCTCAGCCAAAGCATCGAGAAACTGGAATCGGGGGGTGGAGCCCGCTCGCTGTTGCTCGCACCCAACGGAAAACTGCGGGCGGTCCTATGGGTGATACGGCAGAACGATCGGATAGGCCTACTGGGAGATGCCGGGCGTACCGAGGTCATCGTTGCGGACCTCGCCCGATTCAAGATACGGGTTGACGCCCAGCTCGAGGTCGAGACGGAACCGGTCTACGACATCTGGGGTCCGAGGGCTGCCGGGGTCGCGGCACAGGCCGCGCAACGTGCGGCGGAGCTTGCGGTTGCCTATCCCATGCAGCGGTCTCCTTTCCCGCGATTCATCGTCGTGGGATCCAAGCCCGACGCGGCGGAGATGGCCCCGGCCGTTGCCGAGGCAATCCGAATCGCCGAAGGTGAGGCGGTGAGCGGTCTGGATCTGGATGACTCCACTATCCCGCAGGAGGCGCTGGATGTTGCCGCCGCGGTCGATTTCGACAAGGGCTGCTACCTCGGCCAGGAGCTGGTGGCGAGGATTGATTCTCGCGGCCGGGTCAATCGAAGGCTTGCCGGTTTGGTGTTCGCCGAACGAGCCGTGCCGTCGCCGCCGGAGTCAGTGGAACACGAGGGAAAAGAAGTGGGCACGATCACCTCGGCCGCATGGTCCGGTCTCCTCGATGCCCCGGTTGCGCTCGGTCTCTTGCGGCGCGAGGTGGAAGACGGCTCCACAGTTGCCACAGCAACCGGCCGGGCGATGGTGATGCCGCTTCCGCTGCGCACGTGAGCTACACCGCCGGTTGTCGATTCTCTTACAGTCCTCGAACATCCTTTGCCGATACTGCACTGGTTCGGAGGTGATGATGTGGGCGCCAGCGGCACCATCCTGCTGATAGAGGACGAGGAAGAGATCGC
>JASJEG010000114.1 GCA_030064765.1 Acidimicrobiia bacterium
CTCGTGGTCACCTGGACCGTGATGATCAGCGTCCTTCTTCACGGCGTCAGTGCAGTGCCACTGTCGGAGCGCTACGCAAACTGGTTTGCCTCCCGGACCGAGCCAATGGAGGAGGCGATGGAAGTCGAGTCGATGCCGCTGCGGGCGAGGAAGATGGATCGGGGCGCGTTGTAGCGCCTGGCTGCCCGTGAACCGTACGGCACTCCCAGCCAATTCAGATGGGCCGCTGCCCCCGATGCCTGCAGCCCTAGTCTCGCTGCCCCGCCAGCGCATCGAGGATGAGGTCGAGCCCGAACTGGAACTGCTCCGAGTAGTCCCAGCCATCGGCCATGGCTTGCATCGTGGCTTCCGTCAGGTGGGGGTAGGCGTCGGCCATCTGCCGCAACAGGTCCTCGCCGACCTCCTCGAGACTGTCGGAGTCGTCGAAGGGCAGGCTGAGCTCTTGGAGGATGAAGCCGTAAAGGAAGCTGTCGATCATCGAGAAAGCCCGCATTGAAAGGGTCGGCGTGAAACCGGCGGCGCGCAGGCAGCCGAGCACCGCGTCGTAGTAGCTGAGGCGAGCCGGACTGGAGCCGGCGTGGCGAGCTTCCAACAGCCCGATCGCCCACGAATGTCTGAGAAATATCCGCCGTGCGGCGACGGCGCGCTCTCGCATCTCTTCTTTCCAGTCGCCGTCATCGGCCGGGAGCGGAATCTCCGCAAGGACCCGCTCAACAATGCCGTCGAGGATCTCGTCCTTGTTGGCGACGTGGTTGTACAGCGCCATGCCTTCTACCCCGAGTGCCTTACCGATACGACGCATGCTCAGTGCGTCTATCCCGTGCTCGTCGGCAAGGAGAAGAGCAGCGTCGAGTACCCGCTCGCGGGTAACCGCCGGTCGATCGCCGTCGCTCGCCATCAGAGACCTCCTTGACAAGTTTACAGTGTAAATCTAGATTGATTTACACTGTAAACCAAGCACCAGAGAAAGGGATACCCATGAAGGCAATCACCCACGAAGCATTTGGAGCTCCAAGCGAGGTACTCGAACTCGACGAGATTGATGTTCCCCAGATCAGCGACGACGAGGTTCTCGTACGAGTGCACGCCACGGCAGTTGCCAAGGGCGACTGGCTAATCGCCAAGGGGCTCCCCTACATCGCCCGCCCGTCGTACGGCATCCGCAGCCCCAAACATCGGGTCGCCGGTCTCGAGTTCGCCGGTGTCGTCGAAGCCGTCGGGGCGTCTGTGACCCGTTTCGCACCGGGCGACGCAGTCGTCGGTTGGGGGAACGAAGCGCTCGCCGAATACGTCGCCATCGTCGAAGACCAGCTGGTGTCCAAGCCGTACGACATCAGCTTCGAGCAGGCTGCAGCTCTTCCCGTTTCCGGGTTCGCTGCGCTCCAAGCGCTCCGCGACCAAGGCGAGATCAACGAGGGCGATCGGGTGTTGGTCATCGGCGCCTCCGGCGGCGTCGGATCCTTCGCAGTGCAGATCGCCAAGGCCCTCGGTGCGGAGGTGACCGGAGTCGCCAGCACCCGCAACCTCGACATGGTTCGCCAGCTCGGTGCCGACCACGTCATCGACTACACCGCTGAGGGCATTGGAGACGGCGGGCGCCGCTTCGACGTGATCATCGATATCGCCGGTAATCGGCCACTCTCGGAATTGCGCCGCGCGCTCGAGCCCAAGGGCACGCTCGTCATCGTCGGCGGATCCGGCGGCCAGGCGACCATGGGATTCGGTCGGACCATTCGGGCATCGCTGTTGTCACCCTTTGTTGGTCAGCGGCTGCGCGCCTTGATTTCGAAGCCGAACGCTGCAGACCTCGAAACGCTGGTCGGGTTCGTGCAGACCGGAGCGCTGACCCCGCAGGTCGATGCCACCTATCCCCTCGCTGAGGCCGCTGCCGCCATCGATCTCGTCGGCGCAGGCCGTAGTCGCGGCAAAACCGTGGTGACCATCTGATTCGGCCGAAATGCCGGACTCCAACTTCGTTCTGAAAGGAAAACCAAGATGACAACAACAATCCCTGACGTCACACCCCGCCGGGCGGCGTTGATCGCCGGCGTGGGCTACGTCGCCATCTTCGTGTTCGCGCTATTCGCCAACTTCGTTGTTATCGGCGGACTCCTCGAGTCCGGCGACGCGGCAGCGACTGCGAAGAACATCGCGGAGTCCGAGGGGATGTTCCGGGCCGGTCTCGTTGCGTTCACGATCGTGTTCGTCGTCGACGTCGTGGTGGCGTGGGCGCTCTACATCCTGTTTCGGAGCCTGAGCCGGGACCTGTCGTTGCTCACCGCGTGGTTCCGCCTCGTCTACACCGTGCTCCTCGGCGTGGCCCTGATCTTCTTCTTCGTGGCGCTCCAGCTTCTGAGCGGCGCCGATTACCTCGGAGCGTTTGGCCCTGGCCAAGTCGACGCCCATGCCCTGCTGGCCGTTGATGCGTTCAACTACGCCTGGCTCATCGGACTGGTGTGCTTCGGCTTCCACCTGATCCTGCTCGGCTATCTGGTCGTCAACTCAGGCTGGACCGCCAGAGCCCTGGGCTACGTGCTGATGGTTGCGGGAGCGGCCTACATCATCGACACTCTCGCCCGGGCGGTGTTGTCCGACTACTCCGACGTGGAGAATCTGTTCCTGGCGATCGTCGCCATACCTTCAGTGATCGGCGAACTCTGGTTCACGCTTTGGCTGCTACTCCGAGGAGGAAAGGCGGTGGAGCCCGCAGCCGCCTGACCAGCCTTCGCCTGCCGGTTGTATCGGCGCCCGCAGGTTGAGTTTGACGGCGCGGCAGGTGCACTGCCGCTCAAACCGGACAGCCAACGCCCCACGGCTCGGACTGGCTTGACACGGGGCCGGTCCGGTCTCACTATCCGCACGAAGCTAGGAGGTAGCAATGGCCACCCGCTATGACGCGATCGTGATCGGCACCGGCCAGGCAGGACCATCGCTTGCCGGGCGCATGGACCAAGAGGGCATGAAGGTTGCAGTGATCGAACGCAACCGGGTGGGCGGCACTTGCGTTAACACCGGCTGCATCCCCACAAAGACTCTCGTGGCGAGTGCCCGAGCGGCCCACATGGCTCGCCGGGGCTCCGACTTCGGCATCGACGTCGATGGGCCGATCGGCGTCGACATGAAGCGCGTCAAAGACCGTATGAAGACGATCTCAGGAGCATCCAACCGTGGGCTCACCGACTGGCTCGAGGGGATGGAAAACGTCGACCTGATTCGTGGTGATGCCCGGTTGCTCGGTCCCGATCGGGTCGGGGTCAACGACCAGGTACTCGCGTCGGACCGGATATTCCTCAACGTAGGCGGACGACCTGCGGTTCCGGAGTTCTCCGGCATCGACAAGGTCCCCTACTTCACCAATGTCACAATGCTGGAGGTCGATTTCGTTCCTGAGCATCTCGTCATCGTCGGCGGGGGCTATATCGGGCTCGAGTTTGCCCAGATGTACCGTCGTTTCGGGAGCGAAGTCACCGTAATCGAACGCGACTCCCGGCTGATAGGACAAGACGATCCGGACGTGTCCGACTGCGTGCGGGAGATTCTCGAAGCCGAGGGCGTGCGCTTCCGGCTCGAGGCCGACTGCATTGGCTTCAGCCGGCAGGGTGAGTCGGTCGTGGCAGATGTCGAGTGCGCCGTGGGGTCGCCAGAGATCGTCGGGTCCCATCTCCTGCTGGCCGTCGGCCGCACACCTAACACAGACGGGTTGGGGCTAGAGGAAGCTGGTGTTGCTACCGATGAACGCGGTTTCGTGCAGGTCGATGATCAGCTGCGCACCAACGTCCCCGGGATCTGGGCCTTGGGCGACTGCAACGGTAAGGGAGCTTTCACTCACACGGCGTACAACGATTACGAGATCGTTGCGGCCAACCTGTTCGACAATGACCCGCGGCGAGTGAGCGACCGTGTCCTTTGCTATGGACTGTTCACCGATCCCCCGCTCGGACGAATCGGAATGACCGAGCAGCAGGCGCACGACTCGGGCCGCAACGTCCTCATAGGGAAACGGCCGATGAAGCACGTCGGCCGCGCCAAGGAGCGCAGCGAGACCGACGGCTTCATCAAGATCCTCGTAGACGGCGACACCGAAGAGATTCTCGGAGCGGCGATCCTCGGTATTGGAGGTGACGAGGTGGTTCACACGCTGCTGGATGTGATGTATGCAAGAGCGCCCTACACCGTGATTTCACGAGCTGTGCACATCCACCCGACGGTGGCGGAGCTGGTGCCTACGACGCTACAAACCATGACACCGCTGTAGCTGCGGCCGACCCACTTCCTGCGAAGCCGCCGTCAGATGCACAGAACTTTCGGGGGCGTCAGCGTTGCCCGCAGGCATCGATAAGATCCCGATCCCGCGACTGGACATGCTTCCCTCGGCGTCGGGCCCGGCGGGCCCCGAATGCCGTCCTGTCGCATCCTGACCGGAGGTAGACCATTGGCAACCAAAGCAATCCTCGTCGGTGTGGCGCTCATCGCACTCGGCGTCATCGTCAGCCTGGCATCGGACTCGGGTAGCGTGACCTCGCTCCTCCCGGCGTTTCTCGGTGTGGTCTTCTTGGCCATCGGCCTCTTGGCGCGAGCCCGACCTGCGTCCGCTCACCATTTCATGCATGCGGCCGCAGCGCTGGCACTCCTCGCAGTATTCGGGAGCTTGGGGTCGGCCGTGGGGCGGGGCAGCACCGGGTGGGCGTTATTCGCCCAGATCGCAACAGTCATCATTGCCGGCATCTTCCTGCAACAGGCCATCATGTCGTTCCGAGCCGCGCGCCAGGCCCGGCAGGACGAGAGCGCGTCAAGTTGAGCAAACCGGTACCGCAGCCCATGAGAGCTGGCGCTTGGGTGAGATTCGCGCTTGCTCCGAGAGCGTCGTCAGTTCAGGAAACGAGGCCATTCGCTCGTCCGGCCTGAACGCCGAGGAGCGTCCGGTCTACCCGGTACTTGCCGGCAGCAAACGGCATGACTCCCAGCCACTCTGCTGAGACGCTCCCATCGCAAGACCAGGCGTTGCGGCACGTATGACGTGCAACCGTGCACGCTAGAGGCGGTAATGCATCTCCGAGAATCGGCTCCGTAGCTCCAACACCTCATCTCGCCATGCACCTTGTGGCCGCAAGTCCCCTTCCCTCACGATGGTGGCGATCCGTCTTGCCAGCTCCGCGAAGTCTGACTCCTTCATCCCGTAGCGAGTCATTTCCTGAGCACCCATCCTGATACCGCTTGCGGCCGTGAAACTGAGATCGTCATAGAGCCCTTGCGAGTTGGTAATGATGTTGTTCGCCTCGAGAAGGTCGGCGAGCCTCCCGCCCTGGGCCCGGGCGCCGCGAAGCAGGACTTGATGGGTGTCGGTGAAGCTGCGAGCTGGGTCGCCTTCAACGAAGAGACCCTCCTCCCGCAGCGCGGCCGCAAACGCCCGGGCGTTGGCAATGACCTGCCGCGGGTATTGATCCCGGTATTCGAGCATCTCATACGTGGCGCCGAGCATCCCGAGCAGCGTTCCTAGGTGGTGGTTACTCACGTGACCGGGGAAGGTGCGCCGCTCCACGTGCCGCCAGAAGCTCTCGAACGGGGATCCAGGCTCGATGTTGCTTAGGATCACACCCCGTTGCGGCCCGAAGTAGGTCTTGTGGGTCGAGCCGGTCACCACGTCGGCACCCTCGGCCAATGGATCCTGGAAGTACGGCCCGAGCAAGCCGAGCACGTGAGCCCCGTCGTACATGATGAGAGGGCGTTCCGGGTTGTCGGCGCCGTAATGCTCATGAACAAACGCAGCGATCTCGGCGACCGGCTCGGCGTGAATTATCACGCTGCGACCAAACACGATCAGGTCGGGGTTCGTTGCCGCAATCAGCTCCTGGGTCGCCGCGACATCGATTGCATACGGTAGGTCGGCGCGAAGCGGGAAGTGCTCCACTGCGGCCCGCTCGGTCTTCGGATCGATCGCAACGTAGTTCTTGAGGGCACCGCCTATCTGGGCGCTGAGGTGGCCCCCCTTGCTCAGGTCGTGAACCACAACCGGTCCGAGCAACTCGGGTATCTGGCGGCTACGGAAACGGTTGCGGAATTGCTTCAACGCGTCGTACACCGCGTCATTTGCCATCTGTCCGCTGATCACTCGCGGCTCGACCTGACTGCAGCGGAAGAAGGCGCGCAGCGCGGCCCGGAGTTCCTCCTCCTTGTCCATGATGAAGCCGGTTCCCTGGTAGTACCGGACATCGGCGGCGTTGGGCCCGAGCGCCTTCAATTGGTTGTGCTCGTTGTAGCGCCCGGCTGGGTCCGCTCGGCACAACTCGTCGACAAACTCCGATGTTGACTGCTCGGACGGGATCAGATTGATGCACTCCTCCCGCCGCCAGCGAGTGTTGCCACGGCTGTCTTCTCGGAGCTGGTTCGCCAGTTCCGGCAGGGAGTCCGCTTCGAGTACCGCACCCGGCTCCATGCTCTCGAAACCCAGGTAAGGACGGGCATAGGGAGCCGTGGACCACATGTTCTTCTGGACGAGTTCGGCGTTGCTGGTACGACCCCTACCGTCAACAACCTCAAAGACGATCGGAACGTCGCTGCGGTAGCGGATATCGGAGCGAATCAGCGCCAGCCCGATGGGCCGGAGTACATGCTCTTCGGTTGGCAGCGCAGCGATTCCGCTTCCGGCGAACTGGGCAAACGGAACACTCGTTCCCGAGGTCACGTAGCCGACCGGCTCACCGTTCAGGAAGACTTCATATCCGGCGCGCAACGGCTTGCGCCCATCGAACACGGCAATCGACTGCACCAGATGGGTCAAACGCCGCTCTCCCACCGGCGTGTGCAGTTCGTCGCGTTTGATCAGCTGGTATTCGGCCCGCTGCCGCGCAAGATCGGCTTGGCCGATGAAGTCATCGGGGTGGGCTCGCACCCCCCAGGACGCCAGCGAATTGGTGAAGATCGGAATGTCGTTGCCGTTGATGTCCTCACCGAGTTCGTGACCGTAGAGCGGGAGACCCGCCTCGAGGCGTAGCGAGTCACGGGCACCAAGCCCGACGGCCGTCGCCCCCGCCGCCACGAGCCGCTCCCACAGCTCGACGGTGAAGTCACGACCCGGGAACAGTTCAAATGCGGTGCTCTCCCCGGTATACCCGGTCCGAGCAATAACCAACCGCTGCCCCAGCACGTCGACGACGGCCAACCGGTTGCGCTTGGCATCCGGCAACTGCACACCTTCGAGGGCTGCGACCAGGATGTCGGCGGCGGCGGGACCTTGCAGCGAGACCATGCCGAGCTCATCGCTCACATCGGTCATCACCGATTCGTCACGGTTATGAGTCGAGAGCCAGTCCCAGTCCTTTTTGCGATTGTCGGCGTTGACCACGAGGAGATAGTCGTCGACGCCCACCTGGTATAGATATGCATCGTCGAGAGCGCCGCCGTTCTCATTGGCGATATAGGTGTAGTGCGCCTCCCCTGGACGAAGACCTTTCGGGTCGTTAGTGAGGACGTAGCCGAGGTGAGCGAGCGCGTTGGGTCCGGTGAACCGGAACCGGCCCATGTGGCTCACGTCGAACAGCCCTGCGTGGCGCCGGGTGGCGAGATGCTCTGCGATCGTGCCGGTTTCGTACTGAACCGGCATCTCCCAACCCGCAAAGTCGACGATGGTGGCCCCGTGGCCCTCATGCCAATCGAACAGGGGTGTACGCAGCCCGGGCGAGGTTGCTTCAGTCACTGCCATTGGTCCTTGTGCTCAGCGAGCCCGGCGAAGCATCCATCGGGTCCGACACTACCAGTCGCGCAATGCGCGGCCCGAGGTACCGGAATCGTCCGACGGCGCGCCGAGTGTCTACTCGTACATTGACGCTATCTCATCGGCAAAGTTGGCCACGACAACCTTGCGCTTGACCTTGAGAGTGGGCGTGAGCTCACCACGTTCAATCGAGAGTGGTTGATCGAGGATCGTGAACTTCTTGATCTGACGTACCCGGGCAAGGTCTTGGTTCACCTCGTCGATAGCCGCCTGGACTCGGGACTCGACAGCATCGGGTTCCAGGGCTGCCTCCTCGACGGCTTCGGTGTCAAGCGAGATCAGCACCGTGAGATACGGACGCTGGTCCCCGATCACAACGGCATCCGCAATGAACGGGTTCTTCTTCAGTTCGATCTCGATGAGCGACGGGGTGACGTTCTCGCCGCCGGCGGTGATGATGATGTCCTTCTTCCTGTCCGTGATGAACAGGAATCCGTCCTCATCGAGGTATCCAACGTCACCGGTGTGGAGGAACCCGTCCTCGCTCAATGCTTCTGCGGTCGCCTCGGGATTCTTCATGTACTCGACGAAGTTGTTCGCCCCACGAGTCAGGATCTCGCCATCCTCGGCAATCGTGATTTCGACCTGCGGAAGAGCCGGACCCACCGAACCGAAACGGTTGGACGCTGGTCGGTTGAATGCGCACAGACCAGTGCACTCGGACTGGCCGTAGACATTCAGGATCTGCATCCCCAGACCGGCAAAGAACTCTGCGATCTTGGGAGAGAGCGGTGCGGCCGACGAAAATAGGAAGCGGGCCTGATCAAGCCCCATCGCTTCTTTCGCTTTCGAGTAGACCAGCTTGTCGAACAGCCCGTATTGCATCGCAAGCCAGCTGCTCGGCGCTTCTCCCTGATTCGCCGCTGCGGTGTGCTGCTTGCCGACGGCAACCGCCCTGCTGGCCAGCGCCTTCTTTATGCCGGTGGCCTCGCCCAATCTCTCATTCACCCCTGCGTAGAACTTCTCCCAAACCCGGGGCACTGCAAAGAACGCCGTCGGACGTACCTCCTTGATGGTGTCGGCGAGACGCCTGATGTCTTGCTCGTAGTAGACCGTGTGGCCGCTGATTGCCGGCGTCAGGAGGCTGACGACCTGCTCGGCGATGTGCGACAGAGGAAGATAGGAGATCACACGATCCTCGAGACCAACCGGGATGATGTCGATCAGCGTTGCTGCCATGAAAGCCAACGCCTCGTGAGGCAGTAGCACCGCCTTGGGTGGACCAGTGGTGCCCGACGTATAGATGAGGGTCGCACCGTCGCGCGGCCCCAGCGCACTCATCCGAGCGTCGAGGCTCTCGTCGGAGACCTCGCTGCCGCGTTGGATGAATTCGTCCCAACTGAGGGCCTCATCGCTTTCGTTTTCGCCCATGAGTACGACGTGACCCAGGCCGGGTAGCTCGGCGCGCTTGGCGAGGATCTTGGCGAGCTGTTCCTGATTCTGGACCAGGACGACCGGAGACTCGGAGTGGTTGATGACGTAGGCGCACTCCTCTGGCGTGTTCGTTGGGTAGATCCCAGCCGGCGTTGCACCCACCGCCATGGCGGCGACATCGAAGATGACCCACTCGGGCTGGTTGGTCCCGAGAATGGACACGG
>JASJEG010000115.1 GCA_030064765.1 Acidimicrobiia bacterium
TCTTGTTTGCCGGCATTGCGGTAGGTCTTTCCGCCATGCGGCTGGCGCGCTGGCTGCCAAACCGCAACGAGAACACGGTGGTTGGTGGCGTGCTGGTGATCGGATTGACGCTGGCGATCACGATCATCGGGGTCCACGACATACCCGGATGGGTTAACTGGAACTACCAGGGCTACGAGGGTAAGGCCGCCTACCCCGAGTTGGAGTCCCTGGTCAGCGCTGTCGATGAGCTGCCGCCCGGTCGTGTCATGTGGGAATACAACAAGGAGGTCCAGGACCAATACGGGACCCCGATGGCTTTGATGCTGATTCCATATTGGAGTGATGAGCACGACACGATGGAAGGGGTCTTCTTCGAGTCGTCGCTCACGACCCCCTTCCACTTCCTCAATCAGGCTGAGATGAGCAAATCGCCCTCACAGCCTGTGCGCGGGCTGACCTACCGCACCTTCTCCCTCGAGCGGGGAATCGAGCACTCGAAGCTGTTCGACATCTCGTATTACGTTACCCAGACCGAAGAGATGACCAGCGAGGCCAATCGCCTCGGGCTCGCTCCGTTGGTAGTGGATGAAGCCTTCTCGATCTTTGCACTCCCGAGAACGGCTGCGGTCGAAGTCGCCCAGTACGAGCCGATGGTGTATGCAGGTGAAGAGGATTTCAGTGAGGTGACCCTCAATTGGTACGACAACGTGGGCGCCCTGGATCGTTGGATCGCAGCAGACGGCCCTCCGGAGTGGCCACGGTTCGATGACCCGCTTGGTCCCTACGACGAAGGGAGGCCTCTCGGTACGAGCAGCGAGGCCGTGAGCAACATCGAGATCGACGACCACCGCATCTCATTTGAAACCACCGCGGTCGGCGTTCCCCATCTCGTCAAGACCTCCTTCTTTCCGAATTGGGAGGCGACTGGTGCCGACGGACCGTATCGGGCGTCGCCCTCGCTGATGATCGTCGTGCCCACCGAAGAAGACGTTTTGCTGGAGTTCAACAACACATGGACCGAAAACCTAGGAATGGTGCTGACGCTCGTATCGGTGGCGTTTGTAGCATGGTGGGTGTCCGAGCGCCGCTCGCTGCGGCGCCGCAAGGCGAGGTCCGAGGTCTAGGTGAAGAAGTACGTCAAATCGCTGTTCACGCCCGAGGCGATGGTGCAGCTGGTCAAGGTTGGCCTTGTTGGTGTTGTCAACACCATCGTTTCCTTCACTCTGTTCAACGTGTTCCTCATCGTCCTCGGGGGGACAAAAACCGTCGATGAGGGATTCAACTGGGAGCAGTTCTGGTCGATCGCCTTGTCTTTCCTGATCGCCACCTTCGTGTCCTATGTGCTCAATCGCCGCTGGACATTCCGCCTGAGCGAGCCGGGAGAGACCCGGCGCGAGACGGCGAATTTCGTGGCGATCAATGTGGTGGCCTGGGCGGTCACGCAGGGCGTTGTCGGCGGGGCAGATTGGCTCTGGGGCCCGCTAACGCGCCTGGAACAGAACTTCTTCTACTTGCTTGCCGCAGCGCTGATCATCATTCCGAAGTTTGCCGGGTACCGTGACATCGTTTTCCGGCGGGCTATCGACGCTCAAGAGGAGAACGAGAAGGTCGCTACCAACTGAAGCTGCGTAGCCAGATCTTCACCGTATCGCGACCCATCTCCCACAGTGTCGCCAGCGACAAACCGCTCGACGAACCGGGGGCCAGGCTCACTGGTGCCTCCGCTATGGTGCCGCCGACCTTGCGGATTCTGACGAGTAACTCGAGATCGAACGCATATCGTTCGATCTCGAGGTTGGGGAGTGTCTGCTCGAGGATGCTTCGCCGGAAGGCTTTGAGACCGGTCTGAGTCTCCCTAACCGGGAGTCGCAGCAGCAGCCGGTTGACGGCAGAGAAGGCCAGGCTCAAGAGCTTGCGTAGCATCGGGTAACGCCCAGAAACCATCGCCGATCGTTTCGCACCCACCAGCGCGTCGACGTCCGCTGCTTGGAAGGCGTCGAGGAACTCAGGCAGTTGCTCAGGGGGTAGGTCGAGATCCGAATCCAAGAAGACGATCGTTTCGCCGGTTGCGTACTTGAGCCCCTCCTTGAGCGCTGCCCCTTTGCCACGATTCGTCGTGTAGCCGACCACGGATACACAATCGCTGCGTGCTGCCGCCTTCTCTGCGAAACCACGGGTGTCATCAGGGCTGCCGTCGTCGATCACGATGATCTCGGAGTCCGCCCACGCATCGACAACAGCGGCCACACGGTCGATGTTGTCGGCGATTGTCGATTCGAGTCTGAAGGCCGGCATCAATACGGATACGCCGGCAGGGGAGGCTTGCGGCATGGGCAACGGAGCATAGCCCAGCTGCCGGCGTCGACGCCGGGCGACCCAGCAGGGCCGGGCCCGCCGCTTATTATCCGTCTATGGATCTCTCATCAATCTTCAAGGCGTATGACGTGCGGGGCACCGTGCCCCAGCAACTCGATGAAGAGGCGGCCCGTCGCATTGGTGCGGCGTTTGCTCGGTTCGCAGGGACCGCTCGCATCGCAGTAGGCCGGGATTGTCGTGACTCATCACCCGCGTTGGCGTCGGCTCTGATGGAAGGAGTCGTGTCGCAGGGCGTTGCGGTTGACGATCTCGGCATGATCACGACCGACATGGTCTATTACGCCGCCGGAGCGATGGATCAACCGGGGGCCATGATCACGGCCAGTCACAATCCCAAGGGTTACAACGGCATCAAGCTGTGTCTGGCCGGGGCAGCGCCGGTGGGTGGCGACAGCGGCCTGGAGGAGATTCAGCGATGGGCTGAAGCCGACCAGGGCGATGCCGCGGAGCGAGGTGGCATCAACACAGTTGATGTCCTGGCAGGCTACGTCGATCATCTGCTTTCGATTGTCGACCCAGCCAAGATTGGCGAGTTGCGGGTGATCGCCGATGGAGGTAACGGCGTTGCGGGTGTCGCCGTTCCAAGCGTCTTCGAACGGATCCCAGCCGAATTGACCGGTCTCTTTCTCGAGCCCGACGGCGAGTTCCCCAACCACCATCCGGATCCGCTGCGGCCGGAGAACCTGGCTGATCTCGAGGCCACGATGCGGTCACAACCATGCGACCTCGGGGTCGCTTTCGACGGCGACGCCGACCGGGCCTTCTTCATCGACGACCAGCTGCAACCACTTCCCGGAAGCACGGTCACTGCAATCGTGGCCGGATGGTTCCTGCAGAGCCATCCCGGTGAGAAGATCGTCCACAACCTGATTTGCTCGAAGGCTGTACCCGAGGCGGTGCGAGCGGCGGGCGGGGAGCCGGTACGGACCAGGGTCGGCCACTCGTTCATCAAGCAGGTGATGAAGGAAACCGGAGCCATCTTCGGCGGCGAGCACTCCGGCCATTACTACTTCCGGGACAACTATCGAGCCGATTCCGGGATCCTGGCCATGCTGGTGTTGCTGCAAGTCCTTTCCGAGGATGGCCGGCCGCTGTCAGAGATGCGTGCCGACTATGAGCCATACGAGCAATCAGGCGAAATCAACTTCGACGTCGCCGACAAGGATGCCGCTATCGGGGCCATTGCGGCAGCGTTTCCCGACGCCGCAACGGACAGGCTCGACGGCTTGACGGTCGACCTTGGAGACCGCTGGTTCAACGTCCGCCCCTCCAACACGGAGCCCGTACTGCGTTTGAACGTGGAAGCACCCTCCTCCGACGATGTCGCCGCGCTCGTGTCCGCGGTCAGTTCAGTACTCTCGGGCGCAGATGCGGATCCTGGTGGTGGTCTTCTGCCGGAAGGCTTGCTCGAGATCATGCAATGCCCGGCCTGCGCCGGCGATCTGACGGAGGTGATGGACCCGCCCTCACTGCTGTGCCGAGACTGTGGCCTCAGCTACCCGGTCGAAGACGGGATCCCGATCATGCTCGTCGAAGAGGCGTGGTCGACTCAGGGTTCGGATTCCTAGGCACCACCGGTTGCGCGGCGCCGAATGCGTCAATAGCCGTGTCGGGAGGGTTACCGTTGGGTCGCGATCAATGAGAGGAAACGAAGTGAACCACGATATTGCTGATCGCTCGCTGGCCGAGCTTGGCGATCGCCGGATCGAGTGGGCCGCCCGCCGCATGCCCGTATTGGGTGCAATCCGGGAACGATTCGAGAAGGAGCGACCGCTCGAAGGCCTGACGATCGGTGCGTGTATGCACGTCACGACGGAGACGGCCAATCTGATGCTCGTGCTCCGCGCCGGTGGGGCCGAAGTCGCTCTGTGTGCGTCTAACCCGCTTTCGACCCAGGACGACGTCGCCGCCTCCCTGGTCGAAGCGGGCATTCCTGTCTATGCGATCCGCGGCGAGGATGCGGACACCTTCTATCGCCATATCAACTCCGTGCTCGACACGAACCCGGACCTAGTTTTTGACGACGGCTGTGACATGACCACCGTCCTCCACGAGCAGCGGCCCGAGCAGCCGATCATCGGAGGCATGGAGGAAACAACAACGGGTGTTATCCGGCTGCGAGCCATGGAGAAGGATGGTGTACTCCGCTTCCCGGTGGTCGCCGTCAATGACTCGGACACCAAGCACCTGTTCGACAACCGTCATGGCACCGGGCAGTCCTCACTGGACGGCATCCTCCGCTCGGCGAACATTCTCTTTGCCGGACGAACTGTGGTCGTGGCCGGCTACGGCGACTGCGGACTGGGCATTGCCAATCGCGCCGACGGTCTCGGCGCCAAGGTGATTGTCGTCGAGTCCAACCCGGTCCGGGCGCTCTCAGCCGCAATGGACGGCCACGAAGTAATGACCAGCCATGATGCGGCGCCACTCGGCGACGTGTTCATCACGGCTACCGGCGACATTCACGTCTTCCGCCAGGAGCACTTCGAGGTCATGAAGGATGGGTCCATCCTGGCCAACGCCGGGCACTTCGATGTCGAACTGGATCTGAAGGCGCTGGGTGAGATGGCGATCAGCTATCGCGAATTGCGCGACAACCTTGGCGAGTACACCTTGCCGGATGGTCGACGCCTGCTGGTCGTGGCTGAGGGGCGTCTCGTCAATCTGGGCGCAGCCGAGGGGCATCCCGCCGATGTCATGGACATGTCCTTTGCGGATCAGGCGCTGGCCGCAGAGTGGTTGAAGGAGAATGGGCCATCACTCGATCCAAAGGTCTACGTCCTTCCCGAGGATCTGGATCATGAGGTGGCGCGCCTCAAGCTCGAGTCGATGGGCTGCGGGCTCGAGACCCTGACCGAGGAACAGATTGCCTACCTGAACTCCTGGGAACACGGAACATAGCGCCCGCCCCCGCTGGGGCGACTCCGCCGTGCGGAGCCGATCGAGATGGGTTAGGGCTCGAACAGTGGAGCGCTTCCTCTGTCAACCCCGCGCCGGGACGGGCGGGCAGCGCTACGCGGAACGAAGGTCATTTCTCGGCGATTCCGAGAAGGGGGCGCGGTCTCTCCCCGGCCGCACGGAGATCGACTAGCACCTGATCGTCGCTGTGCCGGCGCTCCTGTGCATCGTCGAGTATCCGACTCACTTCGTCGGCGCTGAGGTTGTCCTTGCGGAGGAGGGCATCGCGCAGTGCGACGATCAAGTGCCGATTTTCGAGCATCAACCGCATGGTGTCCCGCTTCGTGTCACGCAGCAACGATTCGAGTTCCTTGCGGGTACGAGGATCCTCGACGACCCGCTCGATGAACTCTGTGCGTCGGACCCGGCCGGTTGCTAGTGAAACCAGCGAACTAGCCATGCCGAATCGTCCGACCATGTCTGCGCCAAGCGCTGTAGCCGAGGCAAGATCGGCGGCCACGTTGGTTCCGCTTTCGCCCGTAAACACCTCCTCCGCGGTCAGGCCTGCCAAGACGACGCGCAGATCGCGCCGCATGGTCGTATGGGTCTGGCCGGCCGCATGCTGAGATGGCGCATGGCAGCGGTCCATGAGGCTCACTCTTGTGATGCCCTGTGGATTCTCTACAAACGTGGCAACCAGATGGCCTGCGTGATGAGTGGCTCGCGAATAGCGCAGGACCGGAGCCTCCGAGGAGTAGAGAGAAGGGCTCAACGGCTTCCGCCATAGGGCGACGAGCGCCACGGTGGCCACGGAGGCAACGACTAACGCCAGCATTGTCTGCGCTCGAGTTGCGATCGACCCCGATGCCAAGCCGGCGATCAAGACCGCCCACAGCCATGCGATCACGGCGACCAACGCCGAAACCAGGGTCACGTAGCGAAAGTGCCTCCTCTGCCGCTGTGCGGCGAAGGAGGGTTTTCCCACCTGCATATCTCAGCCCCCAGGAGAACCATCTGTCATTCCGATGCTCACAGTAAGGGACACAAAGTGGTTGTGCGACTACATTTTGTGGCTACCCGGAGGGACTAGTGTGCTGCGGCGCCGGTTCTGTCATGCTGGACTGATAGCTTGCCCGCATGTCGATGTGTGCTGCCTGTAGCCGGTGGAGCGGTACACCAGTTTGCGCCGTCTGCAGCAGCGGTCTGCACCGTGCCGCTCCTATCCAACTAGCTGGAAGCCTCGAGGTGTTTGCTGCGTATACGCACAGCGGAACAGCTCGGCGGTTGGTCCATCGCCTCAAATACGCAGGGATGCGCAACGCAGCGGAAGTGCTGGCGACCGCGATGCTCGAGGCAATGCCTTCCGATGTGACGGCGCTCGTGCCCGTACCCCGAGCCATCTCGAGAAGGTTCCGCTACGGCGTGGACCCAGCAGCTCTGCTTGCCCGCTTGATCGGAAGACAAGCTGGTATTCCAGTGATTCGTGCCTTGCGGTCGCCTCTGTGGTGGCCGGCCAACGCCGGTGCGACACGCGCCCGACGACGGGCACCGGGCTTCTCCGCCCAGCGGTCCGTTCCTGTCGGTAGTGTGCTCGTCGACGACGTGGTGACGACGGGGGTAACACTGAGTTCGGCGGCCGCAACAACACGGCTTGGCCGGGCGCTCGCTGCGACCCGTGCGGGCGTCGGCGTCTCCGGGTAGGATTGTGCCAAGGGCTAGCCGAGTCAGGTCGACCCGTGGAGTAGGTGTGCTCGGAGCACTCGATAGATCTCCCCAGCAACCAAAACTCGCCGCGGGCAAGAGGTCGGTATCACATTCTTCGCCGGTAGTAGCCGGCTGCAGCTCGTCTACTTGAAAGGAGCCGAGGTGGACGTTCGCGTACATGGGAAGAACATGCGGGTAGAGGACAGCGTCAACGACATGGCTATGGACAAGATCGGTCACGCCAGCCGCATCTTCGATGACGGATCGGTCGCCGACGTGGAGTTCTCAGAGCTGCGAAACCCACGATCGGCAGGAGAGCGTTTCAAGATCGAGATCACCAGCCACACCGCAGGCCACACAGTACGCGTAGAGTCCGTCGCACCTGACGCCACCGCCGCCGTTGACCTCGCAGCCGACAAGTTCGAACGGCAGCTGCGCAAGCTCAAGGAACGGCTCATTCAAAGGTCGCGAAATCGAGACCACAAAATGCTCAATAGCGTGTCATACCCGTCCGATGAAGACGAGGACGACGGGCCAGGAACCATCGTTCGGACCAAGAGGTTTGCGATGCGGCCCATGACACCGGAGGAAGCTGGATTGCAGATGGAGATGCTCGGACATGACTTCTTCTTCTTCCTTGACGCCGAGAGCGGCAAGTACTGCGTCCTCTATCACCGGGATGACGGCAACCTAGGACTGATAGAGCCCGAATGACACGCCTTCTCGTAGTCGATGATGTTCCTCTCTTCAGGGCAGGGCTGAGCTCTGCATTGAACGAAGCAGGCTTCGAGGTTGTCGGTGAGGCCGGCAACGCCGAAGATGCGGTCGCCCAGGCCGAGATCCTGCAACCCGACCTGGTTTTGCTCGACGTTCTCATGCCCGGTCTTTCCGGGCTCGATGTGGTTGGCAAGATCGTCGCCGTTTCTGAGGATTCGCAGGTGATTCTTCTGACGGGAAGCGAATCCGAAGAGGACATGATCTCTGCGATCAAGTCTGGGGCCCGCGGCTACATCGTCAAGGACATGCCGTTTGCGAACCTGGTTGATTTGATTAGAGCCGTTGCCGAAGGAGGAGCGGCGTTCTCTCCGAAGATGGCCGGCAAGATGGTCGATGTGCTGCGCCAGCTGCTACGTCACCAAGAGCTATTCAAGTCGCGCAAGCCGACGCTCACCGGCCGTGAGATCGAGGTGCTGCAGTTGGTGGCGCGCGGCATGACCAGCAAGGCAATCGGGGACCGCTTGTTCATCTCCGAGAACACGGTGAAGAACCATATCCGCAACATCCTCGACAAGCTCGGCCTCCACTCCCGGAACGAGGCTGTCCTCTACGCCGTGCGCGAGGAATTCATCACTCTGGACTGAGCAGGCCTGACTGCTGCGCAGTCAGGTTGGCAGTTCCCGCCTGTTCTTCTGGAACAGGTCGAACTGCACCCTCCCTCAGCGGGCGGCAGCGTCCGATCTGCACAACGGCATCACCCGACGGACTGCTGCTCAGCCGGCGCCGCGGCTCGGCAGGAATACTCGCTGCCGGAAACGGTTGTGTTCACTCAAGCTACCCCTGCTCCTACAATGCAATACCCATGGCAATCCTGAGCAAGATCCTGCGCGCCGGTGAAGGCAAGCGGCTGAAGGAACTCCAGCAACTCGTCGAGATGGTCAATGGTCTCGAGGCGGAGATCCAGTCGCTGACCGACGATCAGCTGCGCGGGAAGACAGATGAGTTTCGCAAGCGGCTGGTCGACGGAGAGACGCTCGACGACATAGAAGCCGAGGCTTTTGCAGTCGTACGCGAGGCAGCCTGGCGCGTCTTGGGTGAGCGACCATACGACGTTCAGATAATCGGCGCCGGCGCAATGTCACGCGGCATGATCGCCGAAATGCGCACCGGTGAAGGCAAGACACTGGTGTCGACCATGCCTGCCTACCTGAATGCCCTTCCCGGGCACGGAGTGCATGTCGTCACGGTGAACGACTACCTGGCAAGTCGGGATGCCGAATGGATGGGTGCCGTTCACCGCTTCCTGGGTCTCGAGGTTGGAATCATCCAGGCCGACATGACGCCCGAGGAGAGGCGACCCGCCTACGACGCCGACATCACGTACGGCACCAACAACGAATTCGGCTTCGACTATCTGCGCGACAACATGACGATGCGCCCTGCTGACATGGTGCAGCGAGGCCATCACTACGCCATCGTGGATGAGGTCGACTCGATTCTCATCGATGAGGCCAGAACCCCCCTGATCATCTCGGGCCGGGTCGGAGAAACCGGCAAGTGGTATCGAGACTTTGCCCGCATCGCCAAGAGCTTGCACAGGGACGTCCATTACGAGGTGGATGAGAAGAAGCGGCAGGTGATCACCACCGAGGAGGGGGTCCACAAGGTCGAGCAGATCCT
>JASJEG010000110.1 GCA_030064765.1 Acidimicrobiia bacterium
TCCCGGATCGACGTGTCGTTCGCCGGGTTGCCGATGTTGAACGCACGATTCCTGGCACCGGGGTGTTCGAGCAACAGCGAAAACGCGGCGTTGGCATCATCAATGTGAGTAAAGGAGCGACGTTGCTCTCCCCCGTCAACGAGATAGATCGGGCCACCCGTCAGCAGAGCAGACATGAAGTGCGAGAAAGCGCGGGGACCACCCATGGTGCCGGCAGGAACTAGGTAGTCGAAGCGAGGCCCAACGAAGTTGAATGGCCGCACGATCGTGTACTCCAGATCACCCCGGAGACCGTGTGCGTGGATGACACGTTCGAGGAGTTGCTTGGAAGCTGAATAGACCCACCGTTGCCGGTTGATCGGACCGACGACCAGGTCCGATTCATCTTCAACGTAGGTGTCGCCCGAAGGCTTGCCATAGATCTCGGAAGTCGAGTACTGAAACAGCCGTTTGCCTTGGTCGACACACAGCTGCACGGTCTTGACGTTCTCGATGAAGTTGAGCTTGATTACGTCAAGCGGAGACTCGATGTAGATGCTCGGATTGGCATAGGCGATCAGATCCGCCACGACATCTGTCTCTGCAACGAGACTCTCGAGCATGCCATCAGATTGCGAAACGTCGGCTTTGATGAACGTGAAAGCAGAGTCGTCAACCCCGGCCAGCTTGTCGTCACTTATGTCGATACCAACAATCTCGTGCTTATCCTCGGCCACCAGGTGCCGAACGAGGTTCGATCCGATGAAGCCGCCGGCTCCAAGAACAAGTATCTTCATGTGCCCCTGCCTAGTTTCCTGGCCACACCGAGGTCCTTTGCTCAGCAGTCTGGACATCCCCCGGACATGTAGAGCGATTATACGGTGAACCGATCCCGAGCTCGTGACGACCAGCCCACGACGTGTCATACCAGCTTCCGTTCCGTCATCGAACGAGTCCTGACAAGTCAGTAGGAGTACTATCCGTTGGCACAGCACCACTAAGGGCACCTGCCCGCGGCTCCAGATTTTGTCATGAATCCGACTTCCTCAAGCCTAGAAATCCTGATCGCAACCACCTTGCGGGACCGCAAGGTGGGGACCGGCGTCCAGACCCAGTTCTCCACGTTCCGCAACTACCTCGAGAGGGAAGGCCATCCGGTACAGGTTGTCTCTTCATTCTCCTATTTGCCCCTGGTGGTCAATCCTGTACTCGCAATGAGGAAGATCATCCGGCCAGTCAGCAAGTCAGCATGGCTGCGCTGGCACCGCAGCTGGCACTACCGGTACGTCAAGGCCGCGCTGCGTCGAGCAATCGAGCAATCCCCAAACTCGGTCATTTACGCTCAGGATCCCCTCTCGGCGGAAGCTGCGCTTGCGGTGCGCGACAACGGGCAACCGGTTGTGCTGGCGGTCCACAGCCCAAATACTGAAGCGGACGAGTGGGTAGACCACGGCGTCATCGCAAGCTCGAGCCGCATGTACGCATCCATGAAGACCCGGGAAAGGGACCTACTGCGCCGGGTCGACAAACTCGTCTTTGCATCTGATTTGCAGCGGACCGACTTGATGTCCATCTATCCGGATATCGATGCTGTGCCCTCAATCGTGATGCCCCAGTTTGTCGAGGTCCCCGAGACTAGAGGCGTGGTGACGCCGCAGCGCGATGCGGTTTCCGTAGGAACTCTCGAGTCTCGCAAGAACCATCGCTTCCTCGTCAACGTCGTCGCAGCAGCGCGCACTGCGGGCCACGAGTACACCCTGACAATCATCGGCGAGGGTCCTGAGCGCAAGGCCCTTGAAGCCCAGATAGCCAGGCTCGACCTCGGCGGACTCGTCAGCTTGAAAGGCCGGGTCGGTCACGACATAGGTCTCGAACTCGAAAAACACCGGATCTACCTACACGCGTCACGCCAAGAGTCATTTGGCCTCGCTGCTGTGGAGGCGATGGCCCTAGGCATGCCAACGATCGTTGGAGATACCGGCGTGGTCGAGCTTCTCGAGAAAGGCGTCGAGACCTGCGTGTGGAATGACCTCGATCGCGCCCAGCAGGGCGCTGAGCTGCTGATATCGGTCATGACCGATCCGCAGCGGATGGCCGAGTTGGGCAGACGTGGCCAAGAACGCTACGAGTCGTCGTTCTCCGTCGAGGCCGTGGCGCCCCGCCTGTTGGACTACCTGCTCGACTAGCCGAGAGCGCCGCCCCGACTCGACTACGCCTTGACTCGCGACTTCAAGTGGTCGTAGAGGCGCAACGCAAGGGCGACGATCGTCAACGTGGGTGCCGATACCCCGCCTGTTGGGAAGACGCTGCTTCCCGTCAGATAGAGATTGTCGACGCCATGCACCTTGCAGTCGGCGTCAACGACGCCCCACTTCGGGTCCTCATGCATCCTCGTGGTCCCGATGTGATGCCAGGTTCCTAGGGCGAGATTTGGCCACTGGTCGGGATCGTCGATCCTGTTCTGGCTGATCCCGGGCTCGAGGCGCTCCATTTCGCGCAGGATTATCTCTAGACCGCGTCGATAAGTGCGCTCCTCGTCGGGGTGCAGGCTCCACTCGAGCCGGACCAGCGGAATGCCGAACGCATCTTTGTCATTCACGAGAACGATCCGGTTCTCCGGTCGCGGGAGCATTTCCACGCTGCTCTGGATTTCCAGCCATCGCCGCGTCATGTTCGGCTGAAACTGCGCTCCGACGGCACTGATGAAGGCTTGATCGGGCCGCTTCAGCACGGTCCTGACGTCCTGCCAGCGGACCTTGTTGGGCCCACCACCGATGTCTTGGTAATACGGGGAGTCGCTCCATGGCTTACGGGAGGCGTTGACGATTCGCCGCAAGGCATCGAACTGAGGTGCATCCTGCCCGAGGTAGCCGAACGAAAGATTGGCGAAGTAGTTGAGTAGCCCCTCCTCGCGCTGTTTTTCGTCGGTGACCATGATCCGGGAGAAACGCAGCGTTCCCGCAGCCCCCTGGACACGGCGCCGCAGGCCCTGCGTGCCAGCCGGCAGACGGTAGCGATCGTGGAGTCGCGGATGCTCCTGGAAGTAGCGGCCGAGCAGATCATGCTCGTTGCCGATGCCGCTGGTGGCTACGTCGTTCGAGATCATCAGCATTCTGGCGTTCTCTATGCCGCCGCCGGCAAGCACGTAAGTGCCGGCAACAACTCGATAGGAGCTGCCGTTTAGGCAACCCAACTGGAGCCCGTCGACATGCCCGCCGTCCGGATGCAGCTCGACCTTTGTTACCGTCGAATTGAGATAGACGGTTACCGATTTCGACTGTTCCATTTCGTCGCGATAGACCTTGCCGAACCGTGTCGGGGCGCTGAAGAGTACGTTCGACCATCGAGTACCTTCTGCAGGCGGCACGTCATCGGGATCGACATCGATAGTGTCGGGGTCCATCATGGCCACCTTCATGGCCCATTCGTAATACGGCTTCAGATCGTCCTTGCTGAAGGGCCATCCGCTGTGCGGGACCCAGGAGCGCTCCTCGAAGTCCAGCGGGGTGAACTCTCCCCCGATGCCGCCCCATGACAAGGAGCTACCGCCGAAGACCCGAAGCCGAGTCTCCTTCATTGGAAAATACTCCTGACCTACAACATCGGAGTGCGCTAGCTCTTGGGTTTCGGCGTCAAACTCCATTCCGCCCGACTCGATCAGCACAACCTTTATCCCCGATTGGTTGGCATAGTTGGTGGCGAGCGAAATACCGGCTGGGCCTGCGCCGACAATGCAAAGGTCGGCTTCGACCGTTGTGCCGGCAGGCAACTGCCTACCGTCGATGATCACTTTGCTACCCCCGTGATTTCCTTGGCTTGCCGCAGACTCTACTTCGGCCTCACAGGCGCCAGCGTTTAGCTACCAGCCGTGGGCTAGTAGGTGGATCGCCACCATCGACGCAACCCTCACGATGCTAGGTTGCCGCGGCTGACCGACATCGGTCAGCAGGAGCGTCAAAAAGGGGTCCCAATGGCAGAACGCATCTTCTTGTCCGCACCGCACCTGACCGGCGGCGAGATGGGCTACATCCAACAGGCCTTTGATGACAATTGGATCGGACCGCTGGGACCGCATGTCGAGGCGTTCGAAGCACAGCTTGTCGACATCGTCGGCAAGAAGCGGGCCGTGGCGCTCTCCTCCGGTACATCAGCAATCCACTTGGCGTTGCGCACGTTGGGAGTCGAGCGGGGTGACCTGGTCCTGGCGTCCAGCTTTACGTTCGTCGGTAGCGTCGCCCCTCTCCGCGACATGGGTGCAGAGCCCTGGTTCGTTGACTCCAACGAGGAAACCTGGAACATGGATCCCGAGCTGCTCGCCGACGCCGTCGATCAGGCCGTGGCACAGGGCCGGAAGCCCAAGGCGGCAATCGTGGTCGACATTGTGGGACAGTGCGCCGATTACGACCCGATCCTCGAGATTTGCAATGCGGCAGGTATCCCGATCATCGAGGATGCTGCCGAAGCCCTCGGTGCAACTTACAAGGGACATCCGGCCGGAAGCTTTGGCAAGGTGAGCATCCTGTCCTTCAACGGCAACAAGATCCTCACCACCTCGACCGGCGGAGCGTTTCTCTCCGACGAGGACGACCTGGTGGACGAAGCGTTCTTCCTGGCAACCCAGGCACGGGACCCAGCCCCACACTATGAGCACTCCACAACCGGCTACAACTACCGTATGTCCAGCCTGCTTGCCGCCTTCGGTCGTGCCCAGTTGGAGTCCCTCGAAGAACGCGTCGAGATTCGCCGCGCCATCTTCGAGAGGTACGAAGCGGCGCTCGGTGGTCTGGCGGGGATTTCCTTCATGCCGGAAGCAGGCTTTGGCCGGTCCAACCGATGGCTCACCGCACTGACAATCGACCCAGCCGAGTTTGGTCGCTCCGCTTCCGATGTCATGGGCGTGCTCGCCGAACACAACATCGAGTCGCGGCCGGTGTGGAAGCCGATGCACATGCAACCGGTCTTCGCAGGTGCCCCCCGTACCGGCGGAGCGGTGTCGGAGCGCCTATTCGCGCAAGGTCTGTGCCTGCCATCCGGATCGGCACTGCGTCCCGACCAGCAGGACCGGGTGATAGAACTGGTCGCCGAGCTCGCCTTGGCCTAGCCGTCGCGGGGTTTCCCGATCTAACGCAGGAGCCGCGAGAGCTCCCGACCAACCGATGCCGGATGCTTCCGGCCCAGTCCGTACAGATCGCGATACATGATGAGCAGGAAGACCAGCACGTTGAAGCCGTTGACGATCTGAGAGAACGGAAGGGCAAAAGCCCCAATGGCCATTGCGCTCACGGCGGCTAGCAATCGCAGCGGGGTCGCCAGCGCTTCGACAATGGTGAGGGCACGGGCCCGGTGCGCTGCCATCATCTCGTTGACTACCAGGAACTGAGTGCCCATCACGACGTTGGAAGCTACGGCCGCGATTACCAAGTACTCGATCTCGTAGGCGGCGGGAACGATCCGCAGTATGGGATTCCAGCCAACGTTGAAGCCGACGATCGGGATGTAGATCAACGAGGCCAGAACAATCAAGCCCACATAGAGCTTCTGCACTCGCAACGAGATCGGGAGATCTCGCGAGATCGCAGCCTCCATGACACGGGGACGCAACGCCGAGGTGAGACCACTGGCGGCAACCATGATCGGTTGCGCCACGATCCGAGCCGCTTCGGCGTATCCCATAGCCTCCGGGCTCGCCAGGTATGTGATGATGTTCGCAGTCGCAAACGCCGCCAGAGCCGGAATGATCGCCTGAAAAAGCAGCCAGCGTCCTTGTAACGACAACTCCCGAAAGGCCACGCGGGATGGAGCTTCGGCGCCGTGACGATCCCTGTAGATGAGAAATCGGCCGAATGCCATCGACAGCGTGTTCGCAATTGCCAGCGAACCGAATGGGATCCAGGCGACTGGAGTGTCGGTTGCCCACATCACACCAATCGAGGCTGTTGTGATCGCAAACTGCGCAATCGACATGTAGGCCGCGTGCCACGGTCGATTGGCTATGTGCAAGGTGCGCCTGAGATGATCCTGGGTTGGCGATAGGTAGGTTGCGATCAGGGCGCTGATCGTGAGCGGGATGCTCAAAGCGGCATCCGCAATCGGTGCAGTCGAAGCCGTAGCCGCAAGGATCACCATACTGCCGCCGAGCGCAGGCAGACGGCCAATACGCAAGCTGTCGTCGACGATGGTGAGACGCTGTTCCTCCGGACGCCCGACCGCAACTATCTCAGCCGGCACATAGACAAGCTGGTAGGCAAGGATTGCCCCGAGGTTGAACGCCACAAAGAACACGGCATAGATGCCGCGGTCGACATCGTTGAGCAACGTGACGGCTATCAGGCCGGCAAGGAAGGTTGCCAGCGACGCAAACCCGGCATCGACGATCCCGGCCGGAAGCTTGGACCGGACACCGGCCCCGCGAGGTTGCTGGGGCGGATCAACCAAGGTGAGCCGTCCCCGCGGTCACTTCCTCAGCGCGAGGGCGTAGCGGCTCACGACCTTCCACTAGCGACATGGCCGGCAGGCGCCCTGCCTGATGCAAGGTCACCAAACTGATCCCAAAGCCGAGCATCGCCCACAGCCACCACGCCACTTGGGGACCCTCCAGAGTCGGGTCGAATATGGCGTTGACGAGAATCGCCAGCACGGTCACTAGCAACCAAACAACGATGCCGGCTTCCACCCTGTGACCGCGCACCAGCATGCGGCTGCGCGCCAGCAGCAACTCGACTGCCCAAATGAGGAACATGACAGTCCACAAGCCGACTCCGACGAAACCCGACCGGGCCAACACACCGACATGCGAATTGTGGGGGTTGCGCAGTGGCTCTTCTCCGCTGCCAGAAATCCCGTATCTTTCGCCGAGATCGGGGCCCGGCCCAAAGCCGGTGAGTGGAGACTCGGTTGTCACATCGCGCAAGACTGCCTCCCAGATCTGGAGCCGCCATGCGGTTGTCGTGGTCTGCCGGGAGCCACCTGCATCCTGATCGACGATGCTGGTCAGGTTGTTGAGCAGCTGCTCAACCGAAACCTCACGATCATCGCTGAACAGCGCGATCCGCACGTTGCCGAGCAAGCCAACTATCAGCAGGACGACCACGGCTCCGACCATGACCATCGAGATCTCGGATCTCTTCCGTCGTAAGAAGATGGCGGCAACGCCCAGTGCCACAGCGGCTGCCACGAAACCGCCGCGGTTCTTCATACCGGCAAAGAGAATCGCAATGGTGGCAAGCACAGTAAGCCCTACCCGCTGGCGCTCTGAGTACATCTCGTTGTCGCGATCGACAAGCCACAGAAAACCAAGACCTGCCGCCGCCATTACCGACATGTTGCCGGTGCGATGCGCCGTGATTGGGATGGTGCTGTCGGGGACAACCGGAGCGACGTCGCCGAAGAGCGCATCGATCACGGTAGCGATGGGAAACCAGATCAGGAAGTAAGGAACAGCCTTGCCGAAGAGGCGCACCCAACGCTCTATGCGGGCGGGACGCGAGTTGAGCAGCACCACCACGAAAACCGCGACTATGCCGTAGTACCAGAGGGCTGCATCCCGGATCGCGTCCTGGCCGTACACGGTGATCCGGCCGACGAGCAGCAAAGCACCCCAGCTCATGTAGCCGATCAGCGCTTTGAACGCCCCGGACCCTCGAACGGCGCCGCCCAACCGCATATTGGTCGAAAGCAATGCGACGATCCCGAGGACAATGACCAACTCACCCACGAACAGAGGCAGTCCCGGTACGTGGATCCATGCAAAGGCCCGGTCAAAGAAGAGATAGCCGGCTAGGGCAAAAAGCAGCGCCTGCTCGAGCTGCCCCACGATGCGACTCTCCGGGAGCAGCCCGGTATCCGCGCCGAGAGGAGCAGGACGTGCCACCAGCTCGTAGGGGCGCCGGTAGGCGCGTACTCCGGCCACCGCGGCGGCCAAGAACATGAGCGCGACGAAAACAGCCACCAGGGTGCTGGACTCGGTAAAGGCGGCGCCGATTGCTTGGCCCCAGTTCAATCCCAGCCCCTTTCTGGCGCATTTCGGCTCTGTGACATGGCAGCCGGGCCGATCAGATATCCCGGACCATCGATGCGAGCACAATAACGTCTGACTAGCGGTTGCGGTACAAGTGGGTTAGGGAGTGACCCAGCACGGTCGCATGGTCTCGCATGCCCTCCAATCTCTACTGGAGTGCAGCACGGCCGTCGTTGCCCTCGGGCCAATGACGTACCACACCTTGGACTAGACGAGATGACTCGGATTCCTCCGGCGCTACCATCGCCTGGTCTGGGAGACCGGGGAAGATGCCCAGACGACGGCATGCCCGGGCAGGGGGGCACCTCGCCAGTTCATGCCGCAAACGGCTAGGCCAGTGACGGGAACCGGATGAGGGTTGTTATCTGCCACAACTACTTCCGCGAGCGCGGCGGTGAGGATCAGGTGTTCGAGGATGAGCTCGAACTCCTGACTTCGCGTGGCCACGACGTTGCCACCTATGTGAAACACAACACCGACGTTGCCGGGCTGGGGAGCACGGTCAAGGCAGCGGTCGGTACCCCGTGGCATCGCGGGGCGGCGGCGGAGATCGAAGATCTGGTTCGCCGCTCGAAGGCAGAGGTCGCCCACTTCCACAACTGGCTTCCGCAGATCTCCCCCGCCGGCTTCTACGGAGCTAGAAGGGCCGGAGCTGCGGTAGTGCAAACACTCCACAACTACCGGTGGGTATGTCCCAAGGCGACCCTCTTTCGAGACGGACAGGTATGTGAGGATTGCGTTGGAAAGAGCTTTCCATGGCCTGCGATACGTAACGCGTGTTATCGCGATAGCACCGTTGGCAGCACCTTTGTGACTGCAACTCTGGGTTTACACAACAGGATGCAGACAACGACCAAGGCCATCGATGCGTTCATCGCTCCCGGACTCTTCATCAAGAACAAACTGGCTTCGGCAGGAATCCCGGAGGAACGGATCTACGTGAAGCCAAACTTTCTAACAAGAGATCCTGGGCCCGGTTCCGGTGACGGCGGCTACTTCATGTATCTCGGCCGGTTGGCGCCGGAGAAGAAGGTCGACACGTTGCTCCGAGCCTGGCGACTACTCGACTCCAAGGCAAAGCTGAAGATCTCGGGAACTGGACCATTGCGACCGATGGTCGAAGCTGCCGCGGCACAGGACCCCAGCATCGAGTACCTGGGATTTGCCCCCGACGAAGATCTCGACGAGCTCGTCGGGGGCGCCCGGGCGCTGATCTTCACATCCGGCACCTATGAAGCGCAGCCGATGGTGATCCTGGAGACCTATGCCAAGGGCACGCCGGTCATTGCGGGACGACTTGGCTCGAT
>JASJEG010000111.1 GCA_030064765.1 Acidimicrobiia bacterium
TCGCCCTCGAGATTGCGATGGGCATGGATCCGCGGCTCGCCGCCATGGTCGCCGACCACGAGCGTCCACGCCCAGGCCAGAGGGGGCGGTTGGATGGCGCGATTTGCGCTGTCTGCGATGTGCCGGCCGGTAGGTAGCAAGTACCTCGCACCGAAGCGGGAGCTGGGAGCGACGCCGCGGCCCTACGGCTACTTCATCGACAGCTCAGCGAGTCACAACGCAACTTAGAGCTGTCCGTAGCCGAGCTGCCTACCCTGAGTCTGTGACGAAGCTCCTGCTCGAAGGACGTCCCGGCATCGGCAAGACCACGGTCGCGATGCGTTGTGTGCAGCGGCTCACCGCGGCTGGGATCGCAGTTCGCGGGTTCACAACCGCAGAGTGGCGGCAGCAAGGCCGGCGGGTCGGCTTCCACGTCGAGGTGATCAATGGCGAGTCCGCGGTACTCGCTCATGTCGATTTCCCGGGGCCGCCCCGGGTCGGTCGCTACGGCGTCGACGTGACGGCCTTCGAACGGCTGGTTCTCCCTGCGCTCGACCTCGACCAAGACGTGGTTTGGGTGATCGACGAGTTGGGAAAGATGGAGCTCGCCTCGCAGCGTTTCCAGCAACAGATCATCGAGCTGGTGGACACTGAGGCTTCTCTACTGGCTACGGTGCACCGTCACGATCACCCCTTCACAGATCGACTCAAGACACGGCCCGATATCCGCCTGATAGAGATGACCCAGCAGAAGCGCGACCGACTGCCCTCTGAACTGGTGAACACGTTCACTCGGTCCGGCTAGAGCGATCCCGCACCGGCGGTGCGCGCTTGACGGGCCAGTCGCCGTGCTTCCCGCAAAGGCTCCGGGGTTCGTGCAAACCGGGCTTCCGCAACCACCAGGCGGTACGCCGAATCCGCATCGGTACGCCAGGCGGCGTGGATGGCCAGCGGCCGGCAGTGCGGCCGGGTCCGGGTCCAGAATCCGACCAGCTCATCGTCGATCGTCATTGGGGAGCGTGCCCCTCGATCTAGTTCTGACGGCCACCCACCATCCGCTAGCAGCGCGCGGTGGGTCACGCCCCCGGTTGGGACGTTGAGGAGCGCACCGAGATGGAGGGCCAATCCGGTGCGGCGCGGGTGATCGCGACCGGTGGCGTTCACCAGCAACACGTCGAAGGGCTGATCGAGGTGCCTTACCGCAGCTGCCAGGAGAGGGCCTTCGCGCAACGCCAGGAATCCGGGGGAGTAGGGGGCCGCAGCTGTTCCTTGAACGGTGGCTGCGTCGATACAGCGCCCCATCTCCAGTACGGCCGCCCCGGCCCAACCGATGTCGCCCGCTGCTCCCGGTCCGCCGCGCCCTCTCTCGAAGCACACGAACACACCGGCGACGCGCCGCACACCGTGACGAGGCTCAAACGGCGGCGGGCGCTCGGCTGCAAGCTGGGCCTGGACCTGTCGGAGCTCGGCGGCCAACGTTGGGAAACCCACGCCATTGAGGCTATCCAACGCCGTGGTCTGAGGCGTGGCTAACCCTCAGCTGCGGGTTGGCTAGGAAGGAAGAACGCGCCACCAGTGGCACCGCTGGATGCGTCGCCCTCCAGCTCGTATCCCGCAGCGGTCCAGTCAGACAGACCGCCGGCGTAGCGTCTCACATTGGCATAGCCGGCGTCGACCAACCACCGGTAGGCAAACTGGCTTGCCACACAGCTCGGATCGGTGCAGTACACCACGATCTCGTCGTCATGGCTGAGCTCCCGACTCGCTTCCTCCACAGTGCTGTAGTGGACCGAGCCTGGGATATGGGCCGCACGAAAACCCCATTCGTGCATTGCCATGATGAGCTTGAAGTCATCCCCTCGCTCGAGCTTGGCTTTGAGTTCCTCTCGATCGATGGTCTTGATCTCATCATTCATCAGCGTCTCCTTCGCTCCGCTCTGCAAACCTGCGGGCGGCCGGAAGTGTTCCCGTCTAGTCGGTTGTCCCGTCACTCATGCTTCCGCCCGGCCGGGTGAAGGCACTGCCCTGGCTCGAGTATGTGGCCGGCAGATGCATGAACTTGGAGTACGTCCTGATCGTCCACGAAACAGGCCCCCGGAAGAAGTAGGCCTCAGGGGTGGCGATCTCGTCGATGTCGCTCTTGTACTTCTCTGCTGTGCCCTTCGAGAGGTGGAACTTCAGATCGGCGTTGTTCTCGAACGTCTCGTGAATGATCAACGCGTCCTCACCCTGTACTTGATAAGCCTCGAACCTGAGCAGGCCATCCTCCATCGAGTATGCGTCGGTCCCCACGCGCTGCCACCAGTACGCGAGGTCGGAGAGGTGGCTCTCCTCACCCGGCTTGCATGTCCACTTGGCAGTGACCTGGATGGCGGTCTCTTGGTTGGGGCGCCGGTAGTCCTCCCTGACGTAGCCGAAGAGGAAATCGCCAAACATCGCGGGAACGTTCTTCGCCGCAACTGCGTCCCTTGCGTTCGCAGGGATGTTGACGCCACGAATCAAATGCAATTGGGGCTTGGCGACCTTGGTGAGTGCGCCCATGTGCTGAGTAGCAGTCGTTGAGAAGTAATGGACGAGGGCGTCGGAGTCCTCGAAGACGTGGTGAACCAGCACCGCGTCCTCGCCAACTGCATGGTTGATCTCCGTCGACAGCACCCCTACATCCGCCCTGGCGCCGAGGTGGATGTCCTCCCACTCCTGGAGCATCTCTTTGGACTCGGCAGATTTCCTGAAGAGTCCTCCCGGCGTGGTGGGTACCCACTTGCCGGTGATGCTGATCTCGTTGCCGATCCTCGAAGGCTCGGCAAGGTGCGGGGGTAGGGGCTCGGTGCGCTCGATCATGTCTTCTCCCTCTAGTTGTGGGGGATGACTATCGCGTAGCTAGTTGAAAAAGTCAACTGATAAGTGAAGAATCTGTTACAGTGCTGCCCATGGCAGTAACTGTTGGTCCGCCCGACCGCAAGAGCTATGAGCAGGTGTGCCCGATGGCGACGGCCCTCGATTTGGTCGGCGACCGCTGGACGATCCTCATCCTGAGAGAGCTTCTCGGGGGACCGGCGCGATTCCAGGATCTGCGCAACGGGCTACCCGGGATCGCTCCCAACCTCTTGACCGACCGGCTGCGGCGTCTCGAGACCGATGGCATCCTTAGGCGGCTGCCATCTGGGGGAACAGCGCTCTACGCCGTTACCGCGGCAGGCGAAGCAATCAGGACGGCAATCGAGGAGCTCGGCATGTGGGGGGCTCGAATGGGAAGGGTGGGCCCCGCAACGCATGACAGAAGCATCCGCGCCATCGCCATGGCACTACAGTCGATCCTCGTGCGTGCCGGCGGAGCCCTGCCCCAGCAGAGGTATGTCATCGAACTCCAGGTCGATGGCGAGCACGCTGAGGTGATACTCGACGCAGCCAGGCCCGTCGTTGTGGTCCGTCCGTCGATCGCCCCGGATGCACAAGTCGCGGTGTCCTCCGCAGCGTTGTCGGCTTTCCTGCTTGGCGAGCCTCTTGGCGAAGCGAGCCTCGAGTTCGTCTCCGGCAATGAGGAGGCCGTGCGTCATCTTGTATCAGCTCTCGGCGGCTCCGCGTAGCTGGGGTAGGGCTACCGGCGACCTAGAGGAGTGGGTCGATCGGGTCCACCATCTCCCATACGAGTGAGGACCAGCCGAAGTCGTGGGCGCCCATGCCCCCTCCCGACCGGGCGTGGTAGTACTCCCGCAGGCCTTGGCGAAGCACGACGGTGACGAGTCGGTCTCGCAGATCGGCTGCCTCGTCGATGTAGCCGAGCCGATGGAGGCCCATCCACACGAACCAGGCCGCGTTGACCCAGCTGGGCCCTCGCCAAATGCGGCGCCGACCCCAGAAGTATTCCTGCGAGGTATGGGTCGGGTCGTCGAGTGCGACTGAAGGCAACGGCACGCCCTCCCAGAGCCGATCCGGGTGGAGGAGTACTTCCTGCACGAGCCGGTGTCCGATCTCTTTGGGCAGGTCGGGAAGTGCCAATGGAGCAAGGGTGTCCCAGGTGAAGGGGACATCGGCAGCCTCGATGGAGCGGGCCGGGGAGCGCACGTCGTCGAGAAACCGGCCGAGGTCGTCGTTCCAGAGTCCTTCGATCAAGGCCGGAGTCGGTGAGGGGTTTCCCAGCGCCTGCTCCGACAGTGACCACAGCACGTTGGTGACGACTTCACAGACGACGGGATAGCCGTCGGCTGCGATCCGATGCGCATCGAAGCTGCGTCGACGGTTGGCTTGGATCAGCAGCGGAAACGGCCAGCGGCCGTGGGCGCGACGGCCCCAGACATGGTCGAACTTGGGCGATGCGTCCATACCCGACTCGTCGGGTTGGATCAGCCAGAGGAGATTGTCTCCGTCGAGATCGCGGTGGTTGCGCAGCCACTCGTGATGAGCATGGATCCGCGGCTCCTCGGCAGGATCGCCGACGGCAATCGACCAAGCCCATGCCAACAGCGGCGGTTGGATGGTGCTCGTTGTGAGGGCTCGTCGGGTGGCGATGTTGTAGCGGATCGCTCGTTCCCAATCGAGGGGTTGTCCCAGGAATGAGATGTGTCCGATGAAGCCGTCCTGCGAAGCGTCGAGCAGGGTCTCCAGTTCCAACCGCGACCGGGCCGGGTCGAGGCGGCGCCACACGATGGCGTGAAAGCCGGAGTCCCAGTACCACTGCCACGGGTAGTGGCTGGGGCTGGGGGCGGTGAAGCCGTAGTGACGCCCTCCCTCGTCGCCTTCTCGCCAGTTCTGGTGGAGCACCCGGCTACACAGCCCGGCGATCTTGTCGGCTGCGGACTCTTCCATGGCCTCGACACTAACGGTCCGGGGTGGTCGGCTTGGTGGTGCTGCTGCGCCGTGTCGTCGGCCGCACCCCCATCGGTACACTCGAAGTTGAAACCATCTGAAGGGGTACCGATGACGACTGATGGCGCCAAGTGGCCGCAGCTCCCAACCGATGAATGGGCCGATACGCTCGAGACCTTCCACCTGTGGACCCAGGTCGTTGGCAAGGTCCGCATGGTGCAGACGCCATGGCTTAATCACTCATGGAGCGTGCCGCTCTACGTGACCGCATCCGGGCTGGGAACGTCGTTCGTCCCCCATGGTCAGGATGGGTTTGAGCTCGAGTTCGATCTCCACGCGGACGAGCTCGTTCTGAGAACGACGACCGGTGAGCGGCGCACCATAGAGCTCCGGCCGCGCAGCGTCGCCAACTTCTACAGGGCCGTCATGGAGGCCATGGAATCTGTCGGCATGCCGGTTGAGATCAACCCGGTGCCGAGCGAGATCGCCGAGGCCATCCCCTTCGACGAGGACGACGAGCACTCGGCGTTCGACGTCAATCATGTTCGGGCGCTGTGGGGAGCGTTGCTCCAGGCCAGCCGGGTGATGACCCGCTTCCGGGCCGGCTTTCGGGGCAAGGCCAGCCCGGTTCATTTCTTCTGGGGAAGCTTCGATCTCGCCGTTACCCGTTTCTCGGGACGGTCCGCACCGCCCCACGGCGGCGGTATCCCCAACTTCCCGCTCGATGTTGCCCAGGAGGCCTACTCCCACGAAGTCACCAGCGTCGGGTTCTGGCCGGGCAACCGCGAGGCGCCGACACCGATCTTCTACTCCTACGCCTACCCCAGCCCGGACGGCTTTGCCGACGCGGCGGTGGCTCCGGCTGAGGCATTCTGGCTCGCCGAGTTGGGGGAGTTCGCTGTTACCTACGACGCGATTGCCGGAGCCGATGATTCCGATGACGCGCTAATGGCGTTCTTCGAAAGCACCCACGGAGCTGCCGCTGATCTCGCCGGGTGGGATCGGGAGGCACTGGAATGCTCCGATCCGCACGGTCCGGATTGGTGGCACACCCGCCCTCACAGCTAGGAGCGTGTCCTAGACCGCCGGTTCGGTTCGTGCGATCACTACGCTCGACAGTGGGGCGCTACCTATGCGTCGCAGTCCACCGCGTCCATCCAGAGGATCTTTCCGCCGTCGACCTCGGCCCGGAAGCAGGAGATCTGCTCATTCCCGAACGTAGGCGTGTAGACCCCTGTCCAGGACACCACACCTTCTGACTCTGCGTACTCAGTCATTGTTGTCTCGCCAAAAGTGGGATCGTCGTCGTACCCGGTGAGCGTTGCGGCCATCTCCAGCCCATCTTCCGCAAACAGTGCACAGACCGCCCCGGCATCACGTCGGTTTAGAGCGGCCCCAAGCGCCCGGATGACATCTACGGGGTCGGCTGACTCGACCGGTGGTCCGGTGCAGGTCGTCTCGAATCTCGCGGTGATCACTGTGCCGGGGAGAACCTCATCGCCGACCCTACAGCCGACAACAAAGCTGTCCGGGGTGAGGCGCAGGGAGATGGCGTTTTCGGCCCCGGGTGCGGTGAGAGTGAAGAGGGGCCTAAACCATGGGTCGATGAGGTCGTCCCAAGGTTCGATGTCTGGTGTAGTCCACACCTCGGCCGGGTCGAGGTCATTGTCGAGTAATCCGACGGCGACGCCGACCACTTCGGAGGATTCGTTGCGGATATTGGCCCGAATCACCTCTCCACTCAGGTGCTCCCGTCGATCGAAGTCGGTGTTGCAGCTCTGCCCGTCATAGACGACCTCGAAGGTGGTAGTGGGCGTCAGATTCCAGCGGGGCGGTTCCACTGCCACGCTGGATGGTTCGAGTCGTCCGGCCAGGATGTCGGCCCTGATCTGCTCCAAGCGATCGATCTGTTCCGTAGAGAGGTAGCCATCGGCGTCATAGTCGATTGCCCCGACGTCGAGATCCAACCACTGCAGTCCCGGAGCGAGCTCGCCGGCCAGATACGAGTCAACCGCTTCGATCAACGCCCTGTCCCAGCGTTTCCACATCGAGGTGAGGAAATGCGGCTGTTGGGTCGGCGGTGCGGTGCGTTGCTCACTGACTTCGGATCCAATGACCCACAGCTGCCGGCCCAGTTCATCGGAGAGTTCCGCGGCGGCGGCCGCAATCCCCTCGGCAGCCCGACTCGCCGAGTGGTGAATCACATCGGCGCCCGCCCGATACATATCTTCAGCGGTGGTTCGACCCAGTTCGATATCGTAGAAGTTCATACCGGGCCAGTGCTTGGGACCCATGTAGAACGCATCGACCACGATGTCTGGATCGATCGAGCGGGCACCGTGGGTGAAGGCTGCTCTGCGGGCATCGCTTGTGTTCTGTTGCATCGCGCCGACAAAGCCAACGCGCCCCGTTTCGGATTGGAGCGCGGCAGCGGCTCCGACCAGGAATGCGCCCTTCTCGCGGACGATGTTGATGCCGGTCACGTTCTCAGTGGTGGTCTCACTTCCGTCGAGCGCTACAAACCAGGTCTCCGGATAATCCGGCGCCACCTCCTCGGCGTAGAATCCCTGATCGAACAGTGATGTGATGATCAGCTCGTAGCCCGCGTCGGCCAGATTGCGCAGATCCTCCTCCGGGTCGATCAGAGGAACCACCGTTGCTGCCTGGATGTCGAAGTCGCGCTGGGCCTGCTCCCAGCCGTCGAAGATCAGCTGCTGGACGGCGGTGGCCTCGGCTCCGGTGTAGACCAGAGCCACCTTGGGCCCTTCCGATCGAGTAACTGCCCACAGGACCGCGGCAACAACCCCGACCAGCACGACCATCGAGGCAACCAGCCCTCGGGTCCGCCACCGGGCAGTGCGCTCGAGCCGTTCCTGTTGCTCGAGGCGATCGCGCTCAGCTTCCGCTTCCTCCTCGCGCCGGGCCACACCGGCATCGAGGAAAGAGCGCTCCCGCTCGGTGAGGTCGATGGCACTCTGCTCGTTCCACTGCAGCGCCTCGTCCAGTCGGCCCCCCACGTAGACGTAGTCGCGATCGCGCCCGGAGGCGTCCCAACGACCTGCGGCAACCGCCAGTTCGCGATGCCGCACTAGGTCCTCGCGGTTCTGCTCGATCCAGTCGCGCAGCCTTTGCCACCCGGAGAGCAACGCCTCGTGGGCGACCTCGACAGTCGGGGCACCTGTGGCTTGATCGCGATCGAGCGAGAGAAGCCGATGCCGAGTGAAGAGGTCGATGGCCTTCTGCATGGTGACAACGTCGACGCCGAGGTCGATCAACTCGCCGGCGCGGACCCGGCGCCGGCTCCACTCGTCGTGTTCCGCGATGGTCACCAGACGTAGGAACAGCTGCTTGGCCGTGCCCTGCTCGGACGGACTCAGCTGTCCGTACAGCTCCTCGGCGGTCTTGGTGAGCGCGCCCTGGACGCCACCGATAGACCTGTAGGTCTCGATGCTGAGCACATCACCCACCCGCCGATCGAAGAGTTCGGTGAGTGTGTACTGGAACATGGGGAGGGCCCCGGGCTGGCCGAGGACGTCGGCAATTAGCTCGGCGAGCACCGCCGGCTCGAGCGTGACCCCGCTGCGACGCGCTGGTTCCAGCGCAGCCGCCTCCAGTTCGTCCGACGTAAGTGGTACGACATTGACCACGCCGGCGGCCATCTTGGTTCCGAACTCGGGATGTTCGAGCGGGCGGCCGTAGAAGTCGGCGCGCAATGTCGTGACCACGACAACCCGGCCGTAGGCATCGTCGATCGCCTCGAGGAGATGATCGAGGAACCGCCAACGTAGCTCCTCGTCGTCAACGAGCGTGAACAGTTCCTCGAACTGATCGACGACCAGCACCATGCGGGAAGACTCGGTGGGCAGCAAGCGCAGGGCGGCGCGCAAGAACCCGGAGCCGTCCTCGGATTGGAGCAGCTCGGAAAGACTATCGGGAGTATCGAGTGTCGATCGGAGCAAGGCCGCCTCGAGCTCGATGAACGGGTCGGATCCGGGAAGCATGTGGGCGATCAGCCACTGATCGGAGCCGCCGACGGCGCCTTTGCGTATCGACGGGATCAGGCCGGCGCGGACCGCACTCGATTTCCCTGATCCGCTGGCGCCGATCATCGTGATCAGCCGCTCGCCGTCGTCGATGCGACGCACCACCTCGGCGATCAAACGTTCCCTGCCGAAGAAGCTCCCAGCATCGTCCTCTCCAAAAGGTCGCAGGCCGTGATACGGATTGGTCGTTGGGGCCGTCACGGTCGCCCGCACCGGCTGAGGTCGACGCAGTTGCAGCCGCGAGTCATGGAGCAGGATCTGCTCCTCGAGACGGCACAGCTCGGGCGAGGGATCGATCCCTAGTTCATCGCCGACGGTCCGCCGGAACCGCTCGAAGGTTCGCAGCGCATCCGCCGATCGTCCGGCACGGTACAACGCCAGCATCAGCTGGGCAGT
>JASJEG010000112.1 GCA_030064765.1 Acidimicrobiia bacterium
TACAGCCCTGCCATTCCTCATCGAATTCGCCGCACTCCGCAGAGCGGCCGCCGGATTGGTCGGCGTCGTCGCTACCGCCGAGCCGGTGATTGGTGCGGTTGCCGCCTGGATAATGCTCGACCAGCGTCTGGGTGCGGCGCAGATGGTCGGTGGGCTCATGGTTGTCGTGGCCGTGGCCTCGATCCAGCAGTGGGGACTTCCAGAAGCGCCCTACGACGCGGTTCGCTGATCAGCCGTTCAGGGCGCCCAGACTCCGACGGGGTCGTAGTCGACAGGGATGTCGAGCAAGATGAGCTCAGAATCCTCGACTGCCGTGAGTTCGATCTCCGTTTCGTCGAAGACCTTGACGGCGTCGCCGCCGGTCAGCTTCTCGCCGTTGACGGTGAACACGCCATCGATGGCGTACAAATACCCAGCACGTCCGGCCCCGAAAGCGTGGCTGACCTGTTCTCCGGTCTCGAGCCGGCTGACGAAACCCTCGACGTCCCCGTACACCTTGACTGCGCCCTCCCCAGAGCCGCTGAATGCACGTAGCAAACGGTTGGTCCGGTCCGCGGTCGTTAGAACCTTCTGCTCCACATGGGGGGCAAGGTTGGCCCGGAAGGGAAGGATCCAGATCTGGATGAACCGCATTGGCTCAGTCTCGGATGCGTTCCGTTCCGAATGCAGAGCTCCTCTCCCCAACGTCATCCTTTGCACAGAGCCCGCCGGAAGGGGTCCAAAGGCGCCGCCGACGTTGTCCTCGTGGCCAAACAGGCCTTCGACAACGTATGTGAGGCCTTCTATATCACGGTGAGGATGCATCGGCCATACGGCTCCGGCGACCAGTCGATCGTCGTTGAAGACCCGCAGCGGACCAATACCGTTGTTCTCCGGATCTCGATACGAGTAGAGAAGTGCCAGCGGGCGTTGAACCAGCCACCTTCGCGTTCGTGGATTTCGTGAGCTCGTCTGATCTGCAGCACTGCTTGACTCCTAGGGACAACAAGCGTGGTTCGTTGGCCACCCGACGACCGGATGGCGAACAGAGGCGAAGCCGAGGTTGGATCGGTGAGCATCGTCCTGTCCCCAGGATTCAGAACCAGGTCGGCACCGGGGAGAGCCAGCGGCCGCTACGTCGCTGTCTTCTGGGTACCGGCGATCCTTGTCGCGACGACATATGCCAACCCACCCCACGCAAAACCGGCAACCGCTCCGCCGATCACATCCCAACCGGTGTGGACTTCGAGAAGGGTGCGGCTTGCAGCCACCGCCACGGCCCAGAGAGGTAGCCCATAGAGCGTGACTGCACGACGCCATCCGGTGAGCCAGTGGGTCCCGACGGCAGCCAGGAGGACGGCGAAGGTGACAGCGGCGGTGGTGTGACCGGAAGGAAAGGAATAGCCGGTCTCATGGATCCAATGAGCCCGCACCGTTTCGGAAAGCGGCGGCGTGGTCTGTTCCGGCAGCCGCTCACCCAGCAGATCGCGCCGATCCTGCTTGTCGCCGGCGGCATAGAACGCGGCTGCGTCGGGAAGGTCTGGGCCGAGCGCCCCGCTCTCCGTCAGGTGAACGATGTTGGGCCGGGGTACCCCGAGGGCCGGCTTGACGACGTTCTCGTTCAGGAGGGCGTTACCGGCAAGAGCGACGAGCATCACCAGCGACAGGGCGGCAGCTTCGCGGATGCGGCGTCGTTGCGTGATGTTGCGGCGGGCGACGAGCACCACGATTGCGATGACCGCAATCGGGGTGAGCTGAGTCCAGCTGGCCGTATCGGTGAGCCGCACCACTGCATCGGCGAAGGCGGTATCCAGTGCAATCCGGGGCAACAACGGACTGAGCAGGACCCCGAGAAGCAGCGCACCCAAAACGATGATGAGAGCGCGGTCGGCGGACCGGGCGCTGGTGTCTGAGCTGGCGACCATGAGCCGATGCTATCCGCTACGGCCGCTGCAATATGGTTTGCGCTCGGCGTGCTGGATTGCAGCCGGGTATACGAGGGCTGGCGGTACTCTGCCGAGCATGCTCGCTCTTCTAGCCACGCTGCTGCTGGTGCTACCGCTCGAGGCGCCCTTTGGGGAGGCGACCGCGACAGCAACGGCCGTCGACGACGGGCTACGCCTCGAAGTCTCAGTCGAGGTGGAGGGGTCGCCTGTTGCCGTTCTGGTGCGCGGAGTCGCATCAGGCAACATCGAGCTGCCGCCGGTTGCGCTTGGCGACAAAGGTGACGGGCTGTGGGCGGGGATCGTCGAGCTGCCCCGCGTGGAGAATGTCCGCATGGGATTTGAGCGCATCCCTGAGCGGGGACCTGCGGTCGTCTCGGAGCTGCACACTCTGACCGATCTCGGTGTTGACCGCGCCATCTTTGCGCTCGATGACGTCCCCACGGGTCTGGGGGAGGAGACCCCACTCGTGACCGACGAGGGGAGGCGCTGGGGGTGGCTGGGTCTTGCGACGGGTGCCGCGGCGTTGATGCTGATCGCCCTCTGGGCGGCTGACGTCTTCGGGGGGCGATCGAGCCGAGGCGAGGCGAATGATGAGAGCGAAAAGTCCGCGGCTGATCCGGTGGAGGATCCGATCGTCGATTGACAAATGGACGGGAATCCTCGACAATTCGACAAATGTCGACTGAAGCTGCGCCGCAACCGTCCACCGGGCTCGACTACCCGGCCGAGGAGTTCGTCCATGCCGAGACTCCCGACCAGCTCAAAGCGCTCGGCAGCGAAATCCGGATGACGATTCTCGATCTGCTCAATGAGCGGGCCGCTTCGGTCACGGAGCTGGCCGACGTGCTGGACAAGCCCAAGGGAACTGTCGGCTATCACGTGAAGGTGCTCGAGGATGCTGGGTTCATCAAGGTCGTGAGGACGCGTCAGGTGCGGGCAATGACCGAGAAGTTCTACGGCCGGGTGGCACATACGGTTGTCTTCCACCGTGTCCCGGATGCGGGCCACAAGATGTTCATGTTGCAGGAAGCGATGAACGAGGCAGTGATCGAAGAGGGTGCCGCGTTGCCGGCGACCACGTTGCGACATGTGCGGATGACGGAGGAGCAGGCCGCAGAGTTCTGGGAGGAGGTCATGGAGTTGGCGGTACGTTTCGCCAAAGCACCTCGTGGCGGAGACCGTGTCTTCGGGTTCCTCGGCGCCATCTACCCCACCGATCTTCCGGTGCTACCGAGTGACGAGATAGCTTGACCGACGCCAAGCGCAAGAAGGTTCGGCTCGGCGGCAAGTACTGGCGACTGTGGTCTGCCAGCGTCATCTCGAATCTCGGCGACGGGGTTGCAGTGATCGCTTACCCGTGGCTGGCATCGGCCGTCACGCGCAACGGCTTCTTGATAGCGCTCATCGCCATCGCCCAGCGGCTGCCGTGGCTCGTGTTCACCCTGCCCGCTGGTGTGATCACAGACCGGGTCGACCGTCGCAAGATCATGGTTGCGATGGATGTTGTCCGCAGCGGGGTCACGGTAGTTGTGGCCTTCTTCGTGCTCGCACGAGAGGGTGTGCTCCCGGCGCCAGATGAGATTGCCGCCGGGATCGAGATTGCCACCGAACCAGTGCTGTATGCGGTGCTGCTGGTTGCATCGCTGATGTTCGGCTTTGCTGAGGTGCTGCGAGACAACGCCGCACAGACAATTCTCCCCGCCATCGTCGAACCCGAAGGGTTGGAGAAGGCCAATGCGCAGATGTGGGGTGTCGAGATGGTCGCCAACAGTTTCGTCGGTCCGCCGCTCGGGAGCTTGTTGCTGGCAATCGGCTTTGCGCTCCCGTTCTTCTTCGACGCCGGCACCTTCGCAGTCGCCGCCGGCTTGGTATTCCTGATCTACGGGAGTTTTAGGTCGCACGAGCCGGGTGAGTTGGCGGAGAGGATCGACTGGTGGGGAGAGATCAAGGAAGGTTGGGACTGGTTGTGGCATCACCCCCTGTTGCGGCCGATGGCCATCATCCTCGGTCTGATGAACGGGCTCTTCGCTGTGACCATGGCCACCTTCGTGCTCTTTGCGCAGGAAGTGCTCGGAGTCAGCGCTCTCACGTTCGCCATCCTCGGGACTGGTGGCGCCATCGGCGGTTTGGCTGCGACGTTCTGGGCAAGCAAAGTATCGGAGCGTCTCGGCAGTGGAACCTCGCTATACCTGACGATGGTCGCCGGTGCGGTCACCACCTTGATTACCGGTCTGGCATCACATTGGCCCGTCGCCTGGGCGATGTTCACGCTGGGAACGTTCACTGCTGTGCTGTGGAACGTAATCACGGTTTCACTGCGGCAAACGATCATTCCCGATCGACTGCTGGGCCGGGTCAACAGCGTCTACCGGTTCTTCGCCTGGGGGATGATTCCGATCGGTTCGGCAATAGGAGGGCTGCTCGTGGTCGGCGCGGAGACGGGAATGAGCCGGGAGTTCTCGCTGCGGATGCCGTGGCTGGTCGCAGCGGCGATATGGGTGGCGGTCTTCTTCTACGCAGCCCCCAAGCTGACCACAGAGAAGATCGAGGCGGCGCGCGACGAGGGCATTGCTGCCAAGCAGGAGGCGGGGGAGGTGCCTGCGGGCGGCGAAGTGGCGAGCGAGGCCATCAGCGAGGCCGGGGTTGTCGGGGCGCCGCCACCCATCGACGAGGTCTCGGACGAAGAGTGAGCTACCGCTGGTCCGTCGGAATGATTCTTTCGAGGTAGGGACGTAGCGCCTCGCGGGTTTGGGGCGTGGCAGGGGCCCATAGTGCGTGTGCGATCACTGCTACGTAGTGATCAATGACGGATCCCGGGTCCGAGTCGTTGAAGCTCAGCCTCGTTTCGCTGAGCCAGAAGCGGGCTGTCAGTGTGCACGTGGCTACGACGGCTGCGACGGTTGCGCTCGTCGTATCCGAGTGAAGTTCGGTCCCTATCATCCGCTGGAACGCCGTAGCAAGGGCTCGGGTTCGCTCACGATCGACAGCGGAGTATTGAACGGCCAGCCTTGGGTACGTTTCCACGATGTCGACGACCGCTCTCGCCAGGAACCGGTACTCGTACTGGGTTTGAAACACCAGCCGATACCTGTCGAGTAGGTCGGCCAATGATGTCGCGTCAAGTAGTCCCGCCATGTTCCTGCCGTTCTTCTCCCGCAGTTCCTCCATCAGCGCCTCAACGAGGTTCTCTTTGCGAGGGAAGTAGTAGGAGACGTTGCCGGGGCTCAAGTCGAGGTCGCGGGCAAGATCGCGCACGCCCACGGTCTGAAGTCCGTGCTCGTTGAAGAGCTCGCAGGCGCGTTCCATGAGGGCATTGCGAGTATCCGACATCGTTTGCACAGTGTACTAATCAACGCTATCTTCTGTCTAGTACAACGTACTAAGGGAGTTGGGATGAAAGCAATGAGCAGTGAAGGACGTTGGGGTCTGGAGCGTATCGGCGGGGTACTGGGGTTCGTGTTCGCCGCAAGCGTATTGCTTCAGAACGCAGTACTGCTGATGGGCAATCCGCTGCCCGATGCCCAGCTTGGCGACATCAAGGAGTTCTACTCGGGCGGCAGCGCCCGCATTTCGATCGCCGTGGCACTGGTTGCAGTGAACGTCGTGTGTCTGGTGTTCTTTGGATCCGCGGTAGTCAGGAGACTCGAGGCACATCGAGATGGTGCAATCGCAGGTCGGGCGGCGCTCGCCGGAATTGTGCTCCTTGGCGGAGCCTTCTTGGTGACGACGTTCCTTCAGGCAGTGCTCGCGGCCCGGGTCGATCAACTGGCCGAGGCCGGGCAGCTACAGATGGTGTGGGATCTCCACAGCGCGGCCTTTGCGATGTCGGGCAGCGGATTGGGTGTGACGTTGATGGCGCTATCCGTCGGAGCGCTGGCTACCGACACGGTTGTGCCGCGGTGGGTTGGTTTCCTCGGAGTGGCGGGAGCAATCTGCGCAACGGCAGGAGGCGCGTTGGTCGTCTCGACCATCGATGGCGGGTCCGGCATCTGGTTGCAGCTGGTGGGGTTCGCGACGTGGCTGGTCTGGCTAGTCGCAGCTTCCGTCAGGTTGCTTGGCGCGGGTAACGGTGTCTTGGTCGCCGCCGAAGCGGCATAGCCGCGTCTAGGGGTCGCGTCCCGAGGTCGTGTACTTGTGGCCGAGGGGTGTCGTGAAGACGTAGTCCCCGTTGGAAAGCCGTTTGTAGCTCCAGCCGTGTTGGTCCTTGAGGATGTGATGGTGTCTGCAAAGAGGGGCAAGGTTCCTAGCGCAGGTGCGACTCTCCTCGGAGTAGGGGGTGCGGTGGTCGATGTCGGACTCGACCGCTGGCATGCGGCAGCCAGGGTGGACACAAGTGGGGTTCAGGGCGACCACTTTGCGGCGCTGTTCGGCTGTCGGCCTTCGTCTGGTCGTGCCAGTGTGGATCGGCAACCCCGTCTCCGTGTCGGTGATTGTCCACCACCAGTGGCCTTGCCGTTGTTGATCGGCTACTTGGCGAAAGATGTCGGCGATCACGGGTCCTGAGCCGGCGAGTTCGCCGGAATGATCAGCGAGTCGAGCCAGCGTGGCGAGATCCCCGGTGATATGGACGGAGCCCCTTCCCGGGCCGGCGCCGGCAAAGGTGCCGTCGAGCAGGTCTAGGAGGATGTCGGCACGGAGCTGATCGATGCTGCGTTCATCACCGGCTCGTCGGGCGTCTTGGGCGAGCTTGGTGAGGTGTTGTTTGGCGGCTTCGACGCGGTGGACAGGGAGGTTGGTGGCGTATAGGTCTGCGGTGCCATCGACGTTGGGTTCTGCGACTACCTTGCGGAACTCAACGGAGTGCTCATACCGCTGCTTGGCATCGTCGGGAGCCGTGTCGATGCAGAGCTTCCTCAGTTTGGCGCGGAGCTGCCCGGTTGTGAGGAGACGGGCATCGTCGAGGACGTAGCCAACCACTTCCCGCGCATGAGCGATCGATAGGTGGGCCGTGTCGTTGACCAAGATGCGGGCCCGGGGTACATCGATCACGCCATCGCACAGCGCTACCCACACCCGGGGGAGGCGCTGCCGCAACTCCATTGCAGTGGCGATCTCGGTGTCGGCGGAACGGCGGGTCAGGCGGAGAGCTGCGGCTACCTCAGCTGAGGCTGCGTCTTCTGCGAAGTCTGCTTCATCAGGGTCGGCTCGGTAGGTCTCGACGACGGCCGACATCGCTCGATAGGAGCGAGCGGCATAGTGGGATCGCATCCTCTGGTGGGCCCGTAGCACCCGGATCCGATCGTGCCCGGAGCACTGGTTGATGTCGATGTCATCCAACATGGCAGCCAGCCCGGAACCGGGCTCCATGCCGTCGAGGTCAGCCGGTACCCATCCCGGGTCGTCAAAGCTCATGTCGTTGTCGATATCTGCACCGAACATACGTTCGATAGTATCAGGCGCCGCCGACAAGAAATAGCCCTCCGGTGGCGGTTCCGACGACACCGCCGCGAGAGACGCTCACGCTGAGGTCGTCCACGGCGGTGAAGTCGAGGGACCGCTTCCTCAGGCCATGCAGCCAGCGCTCTCTGCTTTCGTCACCATCACGGCTGGACGGTCGGCGCCGCCGGGAGGATGTCGGGAGCACCGACAAAGGCCAGGTACTCCAGCAATAGTTCCTCGTGCACCGGAATCGCCGAGGGCAGAACGACCCAGTCGAGGTCGTTGCTGCTCCCAATGAGCCCCTGGGTGCCGGGACGATCGAACACCAACGGGTGCCGGTCGGGGCGGTTCTCCAGGACCCAGGCTTCATATTTCACGAGCTCCTGGGACCGCATTGACCCAGCAAGGTCCAGGAGTGACCGCACACTGGTATCGGCGCAGTCGACGCACTCCTCACCGGTCCACAGACCGTCCGCAAAGGTCTCCAACAGGGTGAACGGTGGAGGGTATGCGCCGTCTCCCCAATCCACAGCTGCCAGCGCATGGAAGACGTCACTGTGGCTCACAACGCAGCGCGCCGTGTCCGCGGAGTCAGCCTCACACTCCCATTCGAAGCGAAAGCCCATCGCCCCGTGCAACGCGATTTCGAATTGCATGAAGTCCGCATATGTCGTGACGCCGTCGCCGTCGAAGTCGTCGAGCCAATCCCACGACAGCGGCTCGAACACTGGGGAGTCCGGCGCCTGGAGGGCTCTCCACGCGGCAGGGTCGGATCCGGCGTTGGCGGCAAACAACTGACCGGCAAGAACGTCGGGAGAAGCCACAGAACCCAGATACTCCGGCAGCAGTTCCTCGTGCACCGGGATCGCCGAGGGCAGAACGACCCAGTCGAGGTCGTTGCTGCTCCCGATGAGGCCCTCGACGCCGGTACGGTCGAAGACCTCTGAATGCCGGTCGGGGTGGTTCTCCAGGACCCAGGCTTCGTATTTCACGAGCTCCTCGGCCCGGCGTGTTACGGCGAGGTCCATGAGTCGCGGCATATCGCCATCGGCGCAGTTGACGCACTCCCCACCGATCCACAGACCGTCCGCAAAGGTCTCCAGAAGGGTGAGCGGCGGAGGCACTACGGCTGCCAGTGCGTGGAAGACGTCGCTGTTGCTCACAACGCAGCGCGCCGTGACCGCGGACTCAGCCTCGCACTCCCATTCGGAGCGAAAGCCCATCGGTGTGTGCAACGCGATTTCGAATTGCAGGAAGTCCGCATATGTCGTCACGCCGTCGCCGTCGAAGTCGTCGAGCCACTCCCACGACAGCGGCTCGAACACGGGGGAGTCCGGCGCCTGGAGGGCTCTCCACGCCGCGGGGTCGGATCCGGCGTTGGCGGCGAACACCTGACCGGCAAGAACATCGGGAGCAGCGGTTGCGAGCGGGATCGTCGTGGTCGGCTCGGTGGTGGTCACCGTAGCTGGGGCCGTTGTGGTTGCGCTGTCTGTCACCGGTAGGTCTCCTCCTCGGGTGAACAGGAACAGCACTCCCCCGAGCACTAGGACCAATCCAAAGGCAGCGGCAGCCGCGAGCCAGCCGAGCCGGCGCTCCCGCACCTGCGTCTCGGGCGTCATCTCGGGCATCTTGGTCTGGGTAGCCATTTGGCTCCTCCGTTCGATCTCCGCGAGGGCGGCATCACGACTCCAGGCCGCGGTCGGCAGCGGCAGTTCCGGTGCGTAGGCATCGGTTGCAGCGAGTTGCTCGAGCAGCTGGGATTCGTTCATGCGTCACCCCCTTCCTGGATCGCACGGGAGCCTGTTGGTGCTTCGGGCCGCTCGGGGAATCCGGCGGCCTTGCGCAGCCTCTTGAGCGCACGGGCAGAGCGCTTCTTGGCAGCGTCGTGGCTGCACCCGAGCACGACGGCAATCTGGG
>JASJEG010000113.1 GCA_030064765.1 Acidimicrobiia bacterium
GCCAACGACATGGCCCACATAATCGAGGACTTGCTGGTCGCAGCCCGGGCCGAGATCGGCGCAATCACCATCGATCTGGAGCAACTCAACCTGGCTGCTGTCGGCCACAACACAATTGGAGACCTCGACGAGAGCTTCGTCGTATACCGCAATGAGGAACCTCTGGTCCTGGCGGATCGGGTGCGCATCGGGCAGATCATCCGCAATCTGGCGTCGAACGCAATCCGCTACGGCGGGGACCGCCGCACGGTCCACATCGGCGCCGACGGCGCCTACGGCATCGTGGAGGTTCGCGACAACGGGCACGCAATCCCGCCCGAAGACCGGGAGCGCATCTTCGAACCATATGCGCGGGCACAGGATCGGCCGGGGATGGCAGCGTCGGTCGGTCTGGGCCTTTCGGTCTCGCGGCAGCTTGCTCGGTTGATGGGCGGCGACGTTGTCTACTCACGAGATGGAGATGAGAGCGTATTTCGGCTGAAGCTGCTGCTGGCCGAGAAAGCTATCGAACATGAAGAGGCGCTCGCCAGGCTCTGACCTTCGGTCGGATTCCCTGTATCACGCAGTGCCAGCTGGTGTCTCCTTCTGTAGCCTCGGATGGTGGTGTAGAGATGCCAAGTCATGGGAGAGCAATGGCAAGGCGACCGATTCGGACCTGGTTGGGACCGTCGTATCGCGGCGAAGGCCTGGTAGGCAACCGCATCGTCCGTCGCTATCTGAACGACGCCGGTCACCCGGTCGTGGAAGAGCAGCCTGCCGAAGAGGTCCTGCCGGACGGAATCGTCGAGTTGCGGGTCCACGGCGTCAACGGCGGTACTCCCGAACAGAATCTGCACGATCCGAGTCCGGTCCGCATCTCTGGGGACAACACCGCTGGGTTCTACCGGCGGCGGGATGAACTGAGCTCGGGACCCGATAGGAGTGTGGAGGCGTACAACTGGGCGGCGATCAATTCTCACAAGAGCATCCGCGCCTGGTGGATCATCCTGTTTCCCTTCGCCGCCGCCAACTTCGCCGGCTGGCTTCTCCCGAAGGGCATGTCGGACCGATGGCGACGAAACGCCCAGATCATGCTCCGCCTGATTGCGCTATGCGTGACGCTGATTGCGGTTCTCGGGGTCGCCCTGGTCTTCGTCGATCTGATCGGTGTGCAGTGCGGGACTCTCGAGACCTGCAATGAGGCTTTCCCTTGGCAGTGGGTCGCGACCATTGCCGGTTGGGGTTTCGTTGAAGGCAATGCGGCCCGACTTGCGGTGACCTATTCGCTCTTCCCTGCGATAGCCGTCTTGGGGCTGTGGCTGCTGGGCCGGCGCAGCAGAATCTATGAGGCTTACGGAGCAGGCACCACCAGCATCGCAACCCCCATCGGCGATCGAATCGATGATGTGCGAATGGATCGGTTGGAGTTCTGGCAGGCCCCCAACGTGGTCTATGTGTTGGGCTGGCTGCATAGCACCGCTGCGCTTGCGTTACTCAGCGCCGTGCTGGCTTTCACCATTCGAGAGGTCGCTCCCAACGGGCAGTACCACGACCTGCTCTATCTGCTTGGCGTGGTTTCGCTCGCGGTCATGGCATTGAGTGCTACAGGTGTGATCGGAATCAGCTGGATGCGCCAGATACCGACCCGATGGCTACGCAAGCAGCGCACACAGTTCTATCGCCCGCGAGCCAGTTGGGTCCCGGCTGGTTCTGCACTGGCGCTCTACGCAGTCACGGCTTGGCTCGGTTGGATGTCCCGCGACGGGAACAGTCTCGACATGGCGCCCCTCGAATCCGTGCGCAATGGCCTGATCGTCGTCACGGTGGTGGCGGTCTTGCTGGTCTTCCTGCTCGCAGTCACGATTGGCGCCTACCGCACGGCGGCGTTTGCGTTCGTCGCAGGACCTGCCCTCTTCTACTTCATGGCCCAGTCCGGCGACAAGCCGAATGTCACGTGGCTCACGGGTACGCAGTGGCTGCTTCTCGAAATCCTGCTGGCGGGAGGTGGGGTGCTCTGGTACCGGCGAAGGGCCCGCACTACGGAGGAGCCGATCGATCCGGCCAAACATGCTGCCAACCCGGTCTGGATCTTCGGGACGACTGCTCTCGTGATCGTGGCCGGGGCGGCGGCCTTTCTGCGCCTCGACAACTTCTGGGTCAGGGCCGGCACCGTCCTCATCCCGCTCGCCTACCTGGCTGCGCAGCAGGTCATCCAGGTCCGCCATGGTCACGACTACCCGCAAAAGGAGACGATGCGCGAGGGCACCGCTGCAGTGATGGCGGCGCTTGCGGTTGCTTCTGCCCTGATGGCCGTCAGCTCGAGTGCGGTGTTCGTGGCAGGAAGGTTGGGCGATACGCTGGCCCTGCCGAAGCTATCTGGCGGCAGTGCCTCGAACGACTGCGCTTCTGGCTTCATCTGCTACCCGGCCGAGGTTGGCTGGTACTCGTTGGCGGCACTTGCCGGAATCATCGTGTTGATCATCTCCATCGTGCTGCGGGTGGTGATACTGCCTGCAGTGCGTTGGAAGTCGCAACGGGAATCCCTGTGCGCCGAGTACGACGCGGCAACCGTGCCCGATCAAGCCTACGACCTGAACGGCAGCTGCGATGGGGACAATCACAGTGAGGAAGCGCTCGGGTTTGCCGCCAGAGCCGTCAACGCCCGCTGGCACGCCAACATCACGGACGATGCCGACTGGATCATCAGCGCCGCGGTGATGACCACTATGACTTTGCTGGTCGCAGCCGCTACTGCCCGGATCCACAAGACCCTGCCGACTACTGCTGCCAATTCGCTCTTCGACTGGGCAGCCTTTCTGGCCGGCTTCGTAGTAGTGGGCGCCGCTCTGCTCATCTACACGGCGCGTGACAATCAACAGCTTCGCCAGACGATGGGGATTCTGTGGGATGTCATGTCGTTCTTCCCGCGCCGCTTCCATCCCCTCGCCCCGCCTTGCTACGCCGAGCGGGCGGTGATCGACGTTCGCAACAGGGTCGTCTTTGCAACGACGCGGGGCACCCGCTTGCCGAACATCCCGGACAGCCGTTTGATCCTGGTGGGGCACAGTGAGGGCTCGCTCATCACCACGGCTGCGTTGCTCAGCTTGCTTCCCGAGAACATCGAGCCGCTCAAAGAACTGACCCCGCATCCGGGTTATCCGATCCCCACCGGCACCGAGCTCGAAAGGGTGGGATTTGTCACCTATGGGTGCATGTTGGCTCGCTTGTATGGGAGGGCTTGGCCGGATCAACTGCCCGAGGCGAAGCTGGTCGAGCTCAAGCGGTACCTCGAGGGCGGGGCTGCCGCTCATGAATCGGACGAGACCGGGGGCTTCCCGAGTCACTCCATCGGGCGAATGCCCCGCTGGATGAACTTCGGGCGCTACTCCGACTACCTCGGCGGCAGGGTGTTTCAGGAGCTGCAGCGCAAACCGGTAACGGCCGGTCAAACCTCAGGCGGTAGCAACCGTGCAACTCGCGTCGAGCCCCCACCCGGCGACCTCCGGTGTGATGACTTGTTCTTCAGCGATCCAACCCGGCGATGGCGCTGGCACGGCCAGCTCGAGTTCGCTAGAACCTGGCGGCATAGCTTCGACTACGAAAACGACCAGGACGATCCTCGGTTCCGGGAACACATCTGGGCGTTGGCCCGAGCATTCAGCGGAGAGGACGAAGCTGCGGTCATCCAGGATTACCCCTGGATGAGTCAATGCGAACCGATGGACCCACGCGCCGCCGACCCAGACGCCGACCCCGCCTAGGCCTCCCACACTTCATCGTCCACCGCGGCCTCGCGGCTGCAGGTTGGACAGAACCAGCGCACCTCGAGAGGTGTCCCGCAGACACTATGGCGGGGCGCATCGATTTCCTCGCTGTGGCGTGACCCCCAGGCTGTCAACAGGCTGATTGCACCTGCGAGTTCCTTGCCGGTAGCCGTGAGCGTGTACTCGAAGCGTCGGGGTCGCTCGCTGTACGCATGAGCGATCACGAGACCGTCTGACTCCAGTGCCTTGATTCGGGATGACAGCGTGTTGGGCGCAATCCCGGACACGGCTTCCTGCAGATCGCCGAACCGGCGAGGTCCGTCTAGGAGAGCGTCGATCACGAGCAGGGTCCAACGATCCCCGACCATGGAAAGCGCAAGCTGCAAGGGCGTCTGTGGCATCAACAGCACGCTAGCTCCTGTCGTCGTCGCTGCTGTTTCAAGGGAGTATACTTGTAACTTGCAAGTTACTACTGACGCAAAAGGAGTGCCCATGCTGGCTGGGGTGCAGGACACAATCAGAGAGGTCGGCGACAAGGTCGGAGCTGCAGTCGTCGGGGTGGGCCGCCGTCATCATGTCGGGTCTGGCGTCGTTGTGGACGTCAATACCGTCCTTACAAATGCTCACAACATTCACAACCGGCAGGTGGTGATCACTTTCGCCGACGGGCGCACCGAGACCGGATCGGTTGCCGGAATCGACGGCGACGGAGACCTGGCAGTTGTCGAGGTCGACACCGGTGACGTCACCCCGGTGGAATGGAGCGCTGCGGGCGTAGGGCTGGGTAGTCCGGTTGTCGGCCTCGCTAATCCCGGTGGCCGCGGCCTACGCGTCACGGTTGGCTACGTCTCCGGATTGGATCGGACTTTCCGAGGTCCGCGGGGGCGCCGCATCAGCGGCAGCATCGAACACACAGCTCCCCTGCTGCCGGGATCGTCCGGCGGCCCGATACTCGACGAATCGGGGGCGCTGCTCGGTGTCAACACCAATCGTCTCGGAGAGGGTTTCTATCTTGCGATCACCGCCGATGCCGCCCTGAGAAACAAGGTGCAGCAGCTGGCTAAGGGCGAAACTCCGCCGCGTCGTTACATGGGCGTCTCGGTGGTCCCCTCTCGAATTGCGCACAAGATGCGCCGTGCTGTGGGCCTGCCTGATGTTGCGGGCGTATTGGTCCGAGGCGTTTCGCCGGATGGACCGGCGGATGCCGCGGGCATATGCGAGGGCGACCTCATCGTCCGGGTAGGGGAAACACAGATCGCAGATGTGGACGACCTCCATGATGCACTGGACGCAGCACCCGTCGACGAGGCATTCCGGGTAGTGGTGGTGCGAGGCACCGACGAGGTAGAAGTCGCGGTAACGATCTCATAGCGGCTCGTCCCGCCGCAGGACTGGGGAGTGGCCGGGCAGTTTGCCACAATGCACCGAGACCCTGATTGGAGGTGCGGTTGCATTGGCGCATCGTCGCCGCTGCATTGCTGCTGGTTGCGGGCTGCGGCGACAACCAAACATCCCCGGTGTCAACTGAACAGCCCGGAGCTACCGCGGTGACCGGCTCGGCTGCGACTTCGAGCACCGGGGCACCGACCACAGCCGCACCGCCGACGACAACTGTCGCTCCGTCGAGCACGACGACTACGGCCGCACCGCCGACGACAACAACAACTCTCCCCGCAGTAGCGGTGCACGTGTTCCCGCTCGACCCCCCGAGTGTCGGCGACTACTCACCGGGAGGACACAGCTACCAGGCAACCGACATCTTCGCCCCGGTCGGCACCCGCTTTGTGGCCGTGACCTCGGGCGTTGTCCAGGGAACCTCGCGCAGCGACACCTGGGATCCGGAGGTGAACGACGGCGCTACCCGTGGCGGCCTATTCGTATCACTCATCGGCGACGACGGAGTCCGCTACTACGGCTCGCACTTGTCGGCCGTGGCCGACGGGATCGAAGCGGGCGTGCGGGTCGAGGCAGGGCAGCTGCTCGGCCTCGTCGGAGTGTCCGGTAGTGCCCGCGACACGCCGCCGCACCTGCATTTCGGCATCTCGCGGCCCACCAGTCTCGATGATTGGGAGATCCGACGGGGCGAGATCGATCCGGTGCCGTTCCTGGACGCGTGGCGAGCAGGAGACACCACGGCGACTCCGGAAGTTTGACATCTCGGCCCGGCCGCCGGCGGGTTGCCGTGTTGCCATTGACTTGGCAGGAAGCCTGGAGACGATCAACCGGATTGTTCGACCTCTGCTGTGAGGCGCTCAATGCGCCGGTTGTTGATGATTGGGGCCGTAGCTAGAAGCAAGAGCACCCATACCGCCGCGGCGACGAAGAAAGGTCCCCGCAGGCCGAGCGCGCTGGCTACCACTCCCCCGAGCAGCGCACCTATGGGCTGGGTGCCCCAGGCCAGCAAACGAGCGACGCTGGCAACGCGCCCGCGCAGGTCGTCCGGGGTGAGACGTTGTCGCAACGAGACGGCAACCACATTCCACAGCGCAATGAGCAAGCCGTAGAAGCCGGCGACCACCGCGGCGACTGCGACGTTGCTCGTCGATCCCATTACGACTGCACCCACTGCCATGCCGACCTGCGAAGCCAGCAGGGTGCGGCCTTGACCCAACCAACGCGTGACCATGGGAGCGCCCAGCGAGCCCACCAGCCCGCCCAAGCCAATCGTTGCCAGGATCAGGCCGTAGCCAACGTCGCCGAGATCCAAGATGTCTTGGGCAAACAGGACGAAGATCGCAATGATCCCCATGCCAACCAGGTTGGTGAGTCCGGCCATGATGGCCAGCGTGCGCAGCACGGTGTGACGCCACAGCCATTGGATGCCTTCGCCGATCTCGGAACGTAGTTTTTGAGATCCACTAGGCGCTTCTCGCCGGAAGGTGCCTGCGATGGTGGAAACCAGCACCGCAGCAAGGACGAAGGACACTGCGTCGAAGATGAAAGGAATGGCCGCCGCCGCAGCAAACAGCGCCGCTCCCAGTGGTGGCCCGACGAACGAATTGGCGGCCCACTCCGACGCTTGCAGCCTGCCGTTGGCGGAGTCCAGCCGGTCTGCGGGAACGATATTGGGGAGCAACGCCTCCGACGCAGTGTCGAAGAGCGTCTCGGCCGAACCCAGCAGGAACGCGATCGCGTATACCACCGCGAGGTTGACGTCGCCGGCAAGAAGCATGAACCCGAGCACACCGACGATGACCGCCCGGCCCCAATCGACCGCGACCATCACACGACGCCGGTCGAGCCGGTCTACCAAAGCTCCGGCCGGCAGTGCAAACAAGAGCCAGGGAATCCTCCCGACAACGGTGGCTCCGGCGACAAGCACCGGGTCGCGCGTAATCGATGCAACCAGCAGAGGAAAGGCGACGAGCATCACCCCGTCGCCGAGATTGGAGACGATTACCGCTCCCCACAGCCTGTTGAACCGCGACCCCAGTCCACTCATCGCCGCCACGATACGCACTGCGGTCCGAGCCTGCGAAGGAGAGACGGGCAGGCCATCCAACGGAATAACCGTCACCGAACACTTGGTTGACTACTTCGCCTGCCTGTCGCTCGCCAAGGAACTCATACATGTCACACCCGATCGTTCAAACCGTCGAGCTTTCGTTCCCTTGGACCGGACTCGACCCATTCATCATGACCGTCCACCATGTCGACGACTACCCGACCGGCAATGAGCAACTCGGTCCTGTAGCTTCGCTCGAGGGACGCCGGATCGGCTCCGACTTCTCGTACAAGGATGGTTGGAGCATGTACCACGGCGACGTGGTGCCGGGTTTCCCGCAGCATCCGCATCGCGGCTTCGAGACCGTGACCGTGGTTCGCCGCGGCTACGTCGACCACTCTGACTCCCTGGGAGCCACCGCCCGCTACGGCGGCGGAGACGTGCAGTGGCTGACCACCGGGTCGGGGATCATGCACGCCGAGATGTTCCCTCTGATCCAAGAGGATGGCCCCAATCCGCTCGAGCTATTCCAGATCTGGCTCAACCTGCCCCCCGAGTCGAAGATGGTCCCTGCCTACTTCGGCATGTTGTGGAGCGAGGACATCCCCACCATCGGTAGCCCCGGCGTGACCGTGGATGTCATGGCCGGCGAGATAGACGGGATCAAGGCTCCCCCACCGAACCCGGATTCGTGGGCGTCGCGCCCCGATTCCCATCTCGGCATCTGGCTGGTGCGTCTCGAGGATGGTGCCAGCTGGGAGCTGCCCAAGGCTCCGTCCAGCGTCAACCGGATGCTGCACTTTGTCGCAGGAAACGATGTGCGGATCGCAGGGACGACGGTCACCGATCGCACCGGCGTGCAGACCCGTCCCGACGTGACAACCATCGTCGAGAACCACGGCTCACCTGCCGAGTTTCTCTTGCTACAAGGCCAGCCGATTGGGGCGCCGGTGTTCCAGATGGGACCGTTCGTCATGAACACCCCTGAACAACTCCGTGAAGCGTTTGACGACTACAACCGGACCCAATTTGGCGGCTGGCCGTGGTCGACTCGCAGTCCGGTGCACTCTCGTACCGATGGCCGTTTTGCGCTCCATGCAGACGGCAAGGTCGAGCATCGCGAAATGCAGGAAACCGGGTAGGAACCTCGGGCACGCCGAGTAGCGTCAGAACTACATGGGAAAGACCCTCGTTCTGATCGCGGTCCTGCTGGTCGCTGTTGGCTGCGGCGATGGTGAACCAAGCGGTGCCACAACCGATTTGCCGCGCCCAGATGGCGATTGGCAGCTCGTGGACGGCGTCGTCACCAGTCCTGAATTCCCGATAACCATGTCGATCACCGGCACCGAAGTGTCGGGGCGCGCTGCCTGCAACTCCTACTTCGGCACCGTCATGGTCAACACGGCGGCGATTGAATTCGGCGAGATGGGATCGACCGCGATGGCATGCGAACCTGCCGCCATGGCGGCCGAGAGCGCTTTCTTGACCGCCCTTGCGGCTGCGGAGGCCTTCGAGTACCGCAACGACCGGCTGGTTCTCACCGGACCAAGTGACGACCTGGTGTTCGCTCCGGTAGCGCCGGTGCCCACCGCGGCGCTGCTCGACACCACCTGGGTCCTGGAGACGCTGATCGAGGGAGAGGCTGCCACGAGCGCAAACGGCGAACCCGCCAGCCTGGCGCTCGCAGCCGACGGCACCCTCACCGCATCGACCGGGTGTCGCACCCTCACTGGGCGGTGGCTGGAAAGCGGCGGCGTCATCATCGTCCCCGAACTGGCGGCGGAAGGTGAGTGCCCCGATGCGCTCTGGAAGCAAGACTCGCTGGTGGTCACTGTGGTTGGCGACGAGTTCCGCGCCGAGGTCGATGGGGACGTGCTGACCCTCACGTCGATGGGTGGCGACGGGTTGGTTTATCGCGCGGTGCGCTGAGCCGGCAGACCGTGCCTAGTTCCGATTGTGCTGCGGCCGTAGCATGCAGCCCATGACGACGATCACATTCCTCGGCGGTGCCGA
>JASJEG010000108.1 GCA_030064765.1 Acidimicrobiia bacterium
GCGGCCTTTCTCAGCAATCTGGGCCTGGGCGGCGAAACGGAGTAGCGGCCGGTCCCCGAATCACCGCAATCCTCTGGCAAGCTCGCCGACTCGGCCCCGATCGACCTTTCCGTTCTCGAGCAACGGCATCTCCGTGACGAACACCCACCGTTTCGGGACCTCGTGGCGGGCCAGTTGCAGCCGGGCCCATTCCTCGATCTCTTGGATTGCATCAGCGTCAGCTACCAGTACGGCACCAACCAGGTTCCCCCACTCAGGGTCGGGGACACCGACGACTTCAACTCGTTTGACTACCGGATGACGGCCGATCACTTCGGCGACAGCCGCTGGATACACGTTCTCCCCGCCGGTGACGATCATGTCGTCGATACGTCCCTTGACCACGAGCCGGCCCTCGGCGTCGATCGAGCCAACGTCACCGGTGCGATGCGGTCCTGTCCGGTCGGGCTCGCCAAGGTAGCCAGGCGAGACCGCTGGGCCATCGACGAGAATCTCGCCCAATCCCTGGCCATCGATCGTTACCGACATCCCACGCAGCGGAGTCCCGGCAGTACCGATCGACTCGCGGGCGGCACCGGGCTCAACCGTCGTTGCCTGGGAACAGGTCTCCGTCATCCCGTAGGTCTGGAGCACCGGCAGGCCGGCATCCAAGGCACGCTCCACCAATGACACGGACGCTGCGGCACCACCCAACAGCACCGCTTTCATCCCTTCATAGGGTCCCGGATCGGCTTCCAGGATCCTATGGAGCATTGTCGGCACCAGGCTGGCGACGGTGACCCCTCCATGCTTCATCGCCTTGGCGGCCCGCGTTGCGTCAAACGAGTCGTGAACTACGACGGTGCCGCCGGCCCACGCCGACCGCCACAGCACCGAGAGACCACCGATGTGGTGCAGCGGGAGGTTGAGCAGCCAACGATCTGCACCGGAATTGCCAAGACGCTCGGATGAAGCTGCAACGGCCGCCGCAACATTGCCGTGTGTCAGCCGCACCGGGCGAGGCGAGCCTCCGCTCCCCGAGGTGAGCAAGACAGTGTGGAGTTGGCCCCGGCCTGGTGCGGTTGGCGGACGGGACGGTTCACCAAAGATCTCGAGATCGGCAATCAATTCGGGAATCCCCCACTTGGTTCGAATGCCGTCCGCTCCCCCTATGAGCATCGGACTGTGAGGATCCGCGACCATCACTGCGGCCCCCAGCCGCCAGGTTGCCCACATCCCGGCAAGCACCCTTCGCTGTACCCGAAACGGGGCAAACCCCATCAGTCCGGTTGGCGCCAGCCCAAATGCCTGGTGCAGCTGGCCGACCGCACGCGCCGCAAGATCGTCGAGCTCGGCGTACGTCACCCGGGTGCCGTCGTCTTCTACAAGTGCCACCGCGTCGGGCGTTGCCACCGCCGCCGTTGCCAGCCAGTCTGTCTCTGGAGAGGGATCGTCCATAGGGATCACTACAGTATCGCTCTGTCCGCAAACGGAGGCGCCTCGTGGTCTCGGATATCTTCGACTCGACAGCATGGGAGCCGGTAGCCGGCTTCGAATTCACCGATATCACCTATCACCGCGCCCGCCGGGTGGGTGCGGTCCGGGTTGCTTTTGACCGGCCGGAAGTCCGCAACGCGTTCCGACCCCACACGGTCGACGAGTTGTATACCGCGCTCGATCATGCCCGGATGACATCCGACGTGGGCTGTGTGCTCATCACTGGAAACGGCCCGTCGCCCAAGGATGGAGGTTGGGCATTCTGCTCCGGGGGTGACCAGCGGATTCGCGGCAAAGACGGCTACCAGTACGAGGACAACACAGACGATGACGCTGCCCGACTGGGCCGGCTCCACATCCTCGAAGTGCAGCGGCTGATTCGGTTCATGCCAAAGGTCGTCATCGCCGTAGTCAACGGTTGGGCTGTGGGCGGAGGCCACTCGTTGCATGTGGTGTGTGACCTGACGCTGGCATCTCGCGAACATGCCATCTTCAAACAGACCGATGCCGACGTCGCCAGTTTCGATGGCGGCTACGGATCCGCACTACTGGCACGCCAGGTTGGCCAGAAGAAGGCCAGGGAGGTCTTCTTCCTCGGAAGGGACTACAACGCAGAAGATGCTGTGGCAATGGGTGCAGCCAATGCTGCGATTCCTCACGCCGACCTCGAAACGGTTGCGCTGCAGTGGGCGGCCGAGATAACAGCCAAGAGCCCCACGGCGCAACGCATGTTGAAGTATGCGTTCAATCTCGCAGACGACGGGCTTGTCGGCCAGCAGCTGTTTGCCGGTGAGGCCACCAGGCTCGCCTATGGAACCGACGAGGCTCAGGAAGGTCGCGACGCCTTTCTCGAAAAGCGGGACCAGGACTACAGCAGCTTCCCCTGGCACTTCTGACTATGCCGGCAATGCGCTCCTGGGTATTGGCGGCGCGCCCGGCGACACTCCCGGCCGGAATCGCCCCAGTGCTGGTGGGGAGTGCGCTTGCGATTGCCGCCGACGTGTTCCGCTGGGACGCCTTCATCATCACGCTGATCGCAGCGGTGTTGATCCAAATCGGGGTCAACTATGCCAACGACGTTGCAGATGGAACCCGCGGCACCGACGCCAACCGCATTGGGCCGACCCGGGCGGTGGCCGCCGGGCTGATCACATCGACGCAGATGTGGAAAGGCATCGGCGTTGTGTTTGGGCTGGCAGCCGTTGCCGGTCTGTATCTCGTCTGGCTCGGCGGTCCCTGGATCTTGGTGATCGGTGTGCTGTCGATTGCGGCGGCACTGGGTTACACCAACGGCCCCATTCCTTACGGCTACTACGGACTCGGCGAGTTGTTCGTATTCATCTTCTTCGGGCTGGTCGCCACTGTGGGGACTCGCTTCGTATTCGATCGGACAGTCGAAAGCGGCGCATGGGTAGGTGGGGTGGCCATGGGGCTACTCGCGAGCGCCATTCTCCTTGCCAACAACATCCGCGACATCGATACCGATACTGCCGCCGGGAAACGGACCTTGACCGTCATGGTGGGCCGCCAGAACTCGGTTCTACTCTTTGCGGCGTGTGCCCTCGGCGGTGTTCTGATCCCTGCGGTGGGAGTGGCTTTCGACTGGCTGCCGGCGCCAACCCTGCTGACGCTGCTTGCGGTGCCGGTGGCAATTCCGCTGGTGAGAACGCTGCAGCGCGAGATCACCGGGCCACCGCTGATCAAGGTGCTCAAGGGAACCGCCCGCCTCCAGCTTCTCGTCGCGCTGCTGCTGTCTGCTGGAATCCTGCTTGCCTGACCGGTCCTATTCTGCGGTGAGCCGATAGAAGGAGTAGCGATGAAGCTGGTTCCCCTGGTCTATGTGACAGATATGGCGGAGGCGATCAGTTTCTACACCAAGCTCCTGCCGGCCAGCTCGGTGGTGACCTCGTCTCCGTACTGGACCGAGCTCAACGTCGGTGGGTCGACGCTCGCTCTGCATCTCGCTGAGAACGTAACCCACGCCAACGATGGGATGGGTCTCGGGCTCGACGCAGCCACTCCTCTGGAAGATGTAGTTGCCTCGCTCGACGAGGCAGGTATCGAGCCGGCCAGCGAGATCTGCCCTCAGCCTTTTGGACGATCGGTAACCGTCACCGACCCAGACGGCCTGGTCATCCAGATCAACGAGCACGCCGCCCCGCCGGTTACCTAACTCCGTTCTTGCGTAAATGGCGGCTGATATCGGCCGTGAGTTACGCAGGAACCGAAAACTCTGCCCGGCGTGAAGGGATAGGGCGCTCGTAACAGCCGCTGATAGGCTTCGCCCTCATGACTGAGGCCCTGGTGCGCGCCACCAATTTGACCAAACGCTTCGGCGACTTCACCGCAGTCGACTCAGTCGACTTCACAGTCCAACCGGGTGAGGTGTTTGGTTTCCTCGGCCCTAACGGGGCCGGCAAGAGCTCGACCATGAAGATGATCGGTGCGGTCTCGCCGGTAACCGAGGGAGAACTCAGCGTCTTCGGGCTCGATCCTGCGACCGACGGTTCGGCGATCCGCCACCGGCTTGGTGTGGTCCCGCAGGAGAATCTCCTCGACACCGAGCTGACTGTGTTCGAGAACCTATTCATCTACGGCCGCTACTTCGACCTACCCAAGACGCTCATTCGAGAGCGCATCGACGAGCTCCTCGACTTCGCTCAGCTAGCGGATCGGCGGGAGGACTTGGTCGATCCGCTTTCCGGAGGAATGAAGCGGCGCCTGACGATCGCCCGCGCCTTGATCAATCAGCCGGACCTGATGCTGCTCGACGAGCCAACCACCGGACTCGATCCGCAAGCGCGCCATGCATTGTGGGATCGGCTGTACCGGCTCAAACAGCAGGGGGTGACGCTGATCATCACCACCCACTACATGGATGAGGCAGAACAGCTGTGTGACCGGTTGGTCATCATGGATGAGGGCAAGATCGCTGCAGAAGGATCCCCCCGGGCGCTCATCGACGGCTATACGACCCGGGAAGTCGTGGAGTTGCGTTTCCCAGTGGGTCATGAGGTCGGCGAGAGCGAACTCGACGGCTTGGCGAAACGAGTCGAAGTGCTGCCGGACCGGACGCTGCTGTACACCGACAGCGCCGAACAGACGCTGGCCGACCTAACCGAACGTGCGCTCGATGTCGAGAGCACCATTGTGCGCCGTGCCACGCTCGAAGACGTCTTCCTCCGCCTCACCGGGCGCAGCCTGGTCGACTGATGGCAGCGCCGGGATCTGCACTGGTGGTTGAGCGCCATGCGCGGGTATACCGGCGCACCTGGCGGGGATCGGTCATCAGCACTTTCCTGAATCCGATCCTGTACCTGCTGGCGATGGGCCTCGGTCTTGGCAGCCTGGTCGATGATGGCGGCGGATCGATCCAGCTCGACATCCCCTACCTCAACTTCCTCGCCCCAGGTCTCTTGGCGGCGGCCACGATGATGACCGCTGCCGGGGAATCGCTATATCCGGTGATGGCGGGCATGAAGTGGAGTAAGTCGTATCACGACGCGCTGGCAACGCCGATCTCTACACGGAATCTCGTTGCCGGACACTTTGGGTGGGTGACGGTGCGGATCCTGTTCACGAGCGTTGTCTTCACAGGCATGATGGTTGCTTTTGGCGCGATCGAGATCGGGACGGCCCTCCTGGTGATCCCGCCGAGTGTGCTGGGCGGACTCGCCTTTGCCGGTCCGGTCAGCGCCTATGCCGCCCAACTGGAGAACGAGACCGGGCTTGCGGCGCTCTTTCGATTTGTGATCACTCCGCTGTTCCTGTTTTCAGGGACCTTCTACCCGATCGAGGTGCTTCCCGATTGGATGGAACCAATCGCCTTCGTCACCCCGCTGTGGCACAGCGTGGAAACCACCCGAGCTGTCGCTCTGGGCATCGACACCACGTGGGCACCGATCTTCCACTACGGGGTGATGGTTGCGTTCCTACTCGTCGGTGCGGTCATCGCTGACCGCTTCTTTCACAAGAGGCTCGTGGTATGACGGCGACCCTCACCCAACGTATCGCCCCACCCCGGATCGGCCGGATCCGCGCCCAATTTGTACTGGAGCGCAACGTGCTGGTCTACCGGCGGCTGTGGTTGATCGTGTTCTCCGGATTCTTCGAACCGGTCTTCTATCTCTTCTCCATCGGATTCGGCTTCAGCGCGTTGGTGCCGGATGTGGTCGGGCCCGGCGGCGAGCTGGTCGAGTACACAGCGTTCGTCGCCCCGGCGTTGCTGGCTGCATCTGCAATGAACGGGGCCGTGTTTGAGTCGACCATGAACATCTTCTGGAAACTGAAGTGGGCCAAGGTCTACGACGGCATGCTGGCGGCTCCGCTCAACGTTTGGGACATCGCAATCGGTGAGATCACTTGGTCCCAGATTCGCGGGGGTCTCTATGCCGCCGCCTTCCTTCTTGTGACACTGGCGATGGGCTTGTTGCAGTCCTGGTGGGCGATTCTGGCGTTGCCTGCTGCTCTGCTCATCGGAGTTGCCTTTGGTGCCGTCGGCTTTGCGACCACGACCTTCATGAAGAGCTGGCAGGACTTCGACCTGGTCAACCTCGTGATAATGCCGATGTTCCTCTTCTCGGCGACGTTCTATCCGCTTGATGTCTACCCGCCTGTACTGCAGACGATTGCGCAGATCTCACCGCTCTATCACGGGGTTGAGATCATCCGTGGCCTTACTCTCGGGGTGGTGGACATGGCGATGCTCGGTCACATTGCGTTCTTGGTCGCCATGGCCGTCATCGGCCTCGGCATCACGGCGAGACGGCTGGAGCGTTTGCTCAAGGCCTAGGTTGCGCTGCCAACACCCAGCATCGAGTTGATCACGCCGGCGCCGGTCGCCGCGTCATCGACCGTGAGCACCAGGTCGGCCTTCTCGGCTCGAACGAGCCGGAGTGACTCTCCCCCGCGGGTCACAATTGCCCTGACTCCCGGCCGCAGCCGGTAGCCCCACCCGCCGTAGGCCATAGGATTCACCTGCTCAACCTCGGCTCGCTCGATCACATCCATAGGAACAGTCCACGATGGAACGCCGAGCCATCCCAGGCTGACGACAACGCCACGCTGCGCAACCGTGACCCTCACCTCGGCAAAGACCAGAACGACCACACCTAGAGCAATCAGAATCAGCGTGCTCCACCCCCAGGTAGCCAAACCGATCAAGATCAGAACGGCACCCACCACCTGCAGGATCAGCCCATTGCCACGGCTGGACCAGACGGCGGCACTTGGTCGATCGAGATCGAGAGTCGGGACGGCGGCTGCCGGCGGCGTCCGCTCGATCGACCGGCCTCCGGCCAATGCCCAGCCTATGGCGCCAAGCCCGAGGGCTATCCCGACAGTGAGAAGAATCTCGAGCAACCCGAACCCGGTGGCAGTCTCCCATGACGCCTCCTCACGGTTGACCTGGATCGAAGACCAGCTGATCGCAGCCAGCAGCCCGCCGATTCCGAACAGGCCGGCAATGAACGACGGGCCTTCATAGGGCGTCCGGGCCAGCACCCGCGTGATAGCCCAGTACACGGCGATGTATAGCGCTGCCAGCAACAGGAGCAGCACCAGTGGCGGCATCGAGCCGTTCGGCGTGCCTCCGAGATCCCAATGGGTTGCCATCGGGTTCGGCAGTTCGTTCCAATAGAGGGCGAACGGAAGCGCAATCAGTGCCAGCAGCAGGCCCGGAACGACGCCGAGGGTCAGCCAGGAACGTGCCACTTTCATCGGTACTCCTTCTGCACCATCGCATTGAGCTCCTTGGCGGTGAGCCCGTGCCGCTTCGCCTCGGCCACTAGCTCGGCTACCAAGTGATGAATCCCGGCTGCGGTGGCGTGACCCTCGCGGACAATCGCGCCCCGTCCCCGTCGCAGCTCGATCAGACCCTCTTCCTTTAGATCGCTGTAGGCCCGCAATACCGTGTGCATGTTGACGTCGAGGGACTGAGCGAGGTCACGCGCGGCCGGCAGCCTGTCTCCGGCCGTGATATCACCTTCGCCGACGGCGCGTCGCACCGCAGCAGCTATCTGTTGATACAGCGGTTGTTCACTTTCGGGATCGAGCTGGAGCAGCATTGTTATAACAACACTATAACAATTGGATCAGACTGGTCAACGGAACGATCAGGGACGAGACCTCCCCGGTAATCTGCTTCCTCTATGACCTCTCCCAACCTCGTCTTCTGCCATGGTCTTGCGGCAGCGCTGGCTGACCTCGGTGTCGAGCATGCGTGCGTCTCCCCCGGCTCTCGCAACACGCCTCTGATTGCCGGTTTCGCCGCGGAATCGCGCATCCGGAAATGGCCCATCCTCGATGAGCGATCCGCCGGCTTCTTTGGCATCGGCCTGGCGCGGGCAACGGGTAGACCCGTGGCCCTGATCTGCACCTCAGGTTCTGCCGCCGCCGAGTACCACCCGGCTGTGGTCGAAGCTCGACAAAGCGATGTTCCGCTTCTCGTGTTGACGGCAGACCGACCTCCCGAGCTGCGCGACGTTGGAGCCGCCCAGACAATCGATCAGGTTGGGCTGTACGGGTCCGGCGCCGTGCTCTTTGTCGACGTGCCCCCACCCGACGAATCGACGACCGCGCAACATGGAGCTGAACTCGCCTCGAGGGTCGTCGGCGTCGCACGGGAAGAATCCGGGCCGGTCCACATAAACCTTCCCTTCCGGGAACCGCTGCTCGACGTGGGAAGGGTCCGGCCACCGCAACCAGTTGTCCCGCCGCCGGATCCGGGACCAACCGACACCGACCTGAGCGAGCTGGCAGGCCGACTCAACGGCCAGCGGGGCTTGATCGTTGTCGGGAGGTCGAGCGATCCAACCCTTCCTCCGGCAGTCGAAGCGCTGGCGCACGCTGCGGGAGCCCCGGTACTCGCCGACCCGCTCTCCGGGTTGCGCTTCGCAGATCCGGGAGAACTGGTCCTGGGATACGGCGACGCCCTCGCCGCCGCTGGGGTCCTCGACGAGCTCGTTGCCGACTACGTGATCCGGCTGGGCCACATCCCAACATCGAAATCCATCTGGACCTGGCTCGAACGCAACCCACAGGTTCCACAGATCCTGGCCGGAACTGCGGGCAAGGACGCCACTGGCAGCGCAAGCGAGCTACTACCGCACTCGAGTTGCAACACGGCCACCGCACTGGCCGGCGCAATCGAGACTCCGGCGCCGGCGGAGTGGATGAGTTCCTGGCTCGCTCTTGATCGGATTGCAGACCGGGCGATCTCCGAGAAACTCGAGCGCCTCCCCTTCCCTAACGAACCGGCGGTGGCCCGTCTTGCGGTGGACCACGCGCCGCGGCAGGCATCCCTGATGGTGGGTTCGTCGATGCCGATCCGGGACGTGGATACGTTTGGGGGGAAGGCTCGGCGACAACTCCGCCTCTTCGGCAACCGTGGCACGAACGGCATCGACGGTGTGGCCTCAGCAGCCGCCGGTGCGGCTGCCGCGGGAACGCAGTCCATTGCGCTCATCGGAGACGTTTCTATGTTCCACGACCTGAACGTCCTGGGGACGGTCGCCCAGCTTGGCCTGCCGGTCACCTATGTCGTCGTCAACAACGACGGGGGCGGGATCTTCCACTTCCTCCCCCAGGCGCAACCCGAACTGCTCGACCCGGCGATCTTCGAGGCATATGTGGGAACACCACACGGGACCGACTTCGTCTCAGTCGCCCGAGCTCTGGGTATCACAGCCGAGCGGATCGAGACTG
>JASJEG010000011.1 GCA_030064765.1 Acidimicrobiia bacterium
AGTGGACTTCTCGAGGGACGCTAGCCGCCTTTCGCGTCAACGCACGACGTGTGGTGGATCGGTTTGACAAAAAGTAAAGCCTCTAAGATGGTGCTATAGATTTACTGAGGAGGAGGTGTGATGGCGGAGACCACGTCTTTCTCTGTCAACGGGCATGACGTCGAGGTCGGCAGCGACCACCCCCATTTGCTCTCTGCATTGCGGGAGGAACTGGGCATCACGTCGCCCAAGGATGGTTGCTCGCCCTCGGGTCAGTGTGGGGCGTGCACGGTCCTCCTCGATGGGAAGGCCATTCAGAGCTGCCTGGTCGGTATGGAGAAGGCGGCGGGCAAGCAGGTCGTGACACTCGAGGGATTTGATCCCGAGGAGCGGGATCGTCTCGGCAAAGCCTTCGCCGTGACCGGGGCTCTGCAATGCGGGTTCTGCACTCCCGGCATCTTGGTAAGGACCAAGTCGCTCTTCGATCAGAAGGGCCCGGCGGGCGTCACCTCGACTGTGGCGGCCGGCCGCCTCGGAGCCCACCTCTGCCGCTGCACCGGGTACACCAAGATCCTCGAGGCGGTCGATCTGCTGGCATCCGGCGACATTCCCGATCCAGAGACTCCCCAGAAGATCGGTGACAACGGCGCCAAGTACGAAGCTTTCGATCTTGCTCTGGGCGACAGGGGCTACGTCGACGATATGTATCCCACAGGGATGCTGCATGGCGCCCTGCGTCTCACCGATCATGCCCGAGCCGACATTCTCCAGATCAATACGACTGCGGCGGAGGCGGCCGAAGGCGTTGTTGGCGTCTTCACCGGGGCCGATGTACCGGGTGAATTGCGTGTTGGCATCATCCATACCGATTGGCCGGTGTTCATTCCCGAGGGCGGTCGCACTTCCTACTACGGCGATGTTCTGGCGATCGTGGTCGCCGAGACAAAGGCCCAGGCGAGAGCCGCCGCCGAGTTGATCGAAATCGAGTACAACGTTCTCACCCCGTTCGCCGACGCAAAGAGCGCGCTCGCCTCGGACGAAGACGCAGTCTGGGGTCTCGACGGCAACATCTTGTCGACCTCGAAGTACAGCCGGGGGGATGTTGATGCGGCGTTGGCATCCTCGGCTCATACCATCCACGAGGTCTTCCAAACACAGCGCGTTGAGCACGCCTTTCTGGAGCCGGAATCGACGCTTGCAGTTCCCGGCCCCGATGGGAGCCTGATGGTCTACTCGGGGGGTCAGGGCATCTGGGACGACCGCAATCAGATCGCTTCGATGCTCAACATCGATCAGGACAAGGTCACGGTGGAGCTGGTCTCCAATGGCGGCGCATTCGGTGGTAAGGAGGACATGGCCAACCAAGGGCAGACGGCCTTGGCCGCCTACCTCCTGCAGCGCCCGGTCAAGTGCACGCTGTCGCGGGAAGAGTCGTTCCGGATCCATGCCAAGCGCCATCCGATCGAGATCGAGGTGTGGGCTGGCTGCGACGAGAACGGCAAGCTGACGGCGCTGCGTTCCCGCATGATCGGCGATTCTGGTCCGTATGCCTCTGTCGGCATGAAGGTGCTGGAACGGGCGGCCGGACACATGACCGGACCCTATGTGACCGAGACCGTCGACGTCGAGGCCATTGCGGTTCGCACCAACAATCCGGTATGTGGCGCCTTCCGCGGCTTTGGAGCCAATCAGGCACAGTTCGCCATGGAAGGCGTCATCGACCGCTTGGCCGATGCGGTTGGGATCTCGGGCTGGGAGATGCGTAATCGCAATGTGATTACCCCCGGCGTTGTCTGGGGTCCCGGTCAGATCATGGACGATGGATGCCGCGGCGCCAAGGAGTGCCTCGATGCGGTGCAGCCGGCCTATGACGCGGCGCGAGCCGAAGGCAAGGCAGTGGGTATCGGTCTGGCGTTGAAGAACAGCGGTCTGGGCAACGGCTTTCTGGAGATATCTCGAGCAGTGGTTCGATTCGAGGAAGACGGGACCGTTGAGGTGCGCCATTGCTGGACTGAGATGGGCCAGGGAGTCCACACAGTTGCTCTACAAGTGGCCGCGGAAGAACTGCGTGTGGACGCCGACCGGATCAAGGTCATCGTCGACACCACCCGCGAGCTCGGAGCCGGCCAGACAACCGGATCTCGCGGAACCTTGATGGCCGCGGGTGGGGTAGCCGACGCCTGTCGGGTGGCCAACGAGAACGACCAGGCACCCGGCATCGACTATGTAGGCGAATACCGGGTGGACTGGACGAACGCCCTCGAGGAGGGGTTGGAGAATCCCGTGATCCACTCCGCGTTCGGGTACGCGTGTCAGGTCGTCATTGCCGACAGGGAGACCGGCAAGATCGAGAAGGTCGTGGCCGCCCACGACGTCGGACGCGCGGTCAATCCGTTGCTGGCAATCGGTCAGGTGGAAGGCGCGGTGCACATGGGCCTCGGCTATGCGCTGACAGAGGACTTCCCGACCGACGACGAGGCCAGGCCGACAAACTGGACCTTGCGCAGTCTCGGGATCTTGCGGGCCAAGGACATGCCCGAAGTCGAGACGATCCTGGTCGAGGTGCCCCAGCCGAAAGCACCTTATGGGGTGAAGGGAGTCGGTGAGATAGGTCTTGTGCCAACAGCCGGGGCCGTCGCCGGCGCCTTCTACGAGGTGGATGGCCGTCGTCGCACCCGCGTCCCATTCAACACTTACCAGCCGCTGGAGGTGGCGAAGTGACCACAACAACACCGGGGCTCGTCTGCGCCCATCATCATCTCTACTCCGAGCTTGCTCGCGGCATGCCCGCACCCCCCGAGGTCGCCACCAACTTCCAGGAGATTCTGGAGCAGATCTGGTGGCGGCTCGATTGTGCCCTCGACCTGGACATGCTCTACGCGTCGGCACGGCTGGGCGCGCTCGAAGCGTTGGAATCCGGTACCACCGCCATCGTTGATCACAACGAATCGCCCAATGCCATTGAAGGGTCCCTGTCGGTGCTGGCCGACGCATGCGAGGAGGTGGGAGTCCGACTGCTGACTGCGTACGGCGTCAGCGATCGCAACGGCCCGGATCAGGTCAAGCGCGGCCTCGCCGAGAACGAGCGCTTCATCAAAGAAGGGGGCAAGGCGCTGGTCGGAATCCACGCCGCCTTCACCTGTACCGATGAATCGCTCGAAGCTGCCGCCGGGCTAGCCAAGGATCTGGGCGTGGGTGTTCACATCCACGTTTGCGAAGGCATCGGCGATATCGACGCCCCGCAGCGGCTCGAGGGTCTTACCGAGGACAATTGGCTGATCAGTCACTGTGTCCACCTACCCACCGACCACAATCTCAAAGGGACGATCCTGCACAACCCGCGTTCAAACTTGAACAACGGTGTCGGCTACGCGAACCCAGCCCGATTCTCCAATCCGGTGGCGTTGGGCACGGACGGCATCGGAGCCAACATGATCGAATCCTTCCGCCTGGCCTACGTGATGCATCGCTCAGTTGATGTCACGGTCGGGCCCGACCCGGCGTGGTCGTGGCTCGAAGAGGGGTGGAACATCGTCCCCGAGGCTCGTGACGACGAGGTCACCTGGTCGTACGACCCCATGGATCCGTGGCATCTCGCCTTCACGCCCGGCGTTCATCCGCTCGAGGTGAAGGTCGACGGCGAGGTGGTATTCACTGACGGCAAGCCGACCCGGGTCGACGGCGAGGAGATTCGCGCCAAGGCCAGAGAACAAGCAAAGAGGCTGCACGCAAAACTCTAAATAACCGAGCTCGAGGCTGAGAGGAGCCGCTGATGTCGGACCGTTTCCATCAAATCTCGATGGAGCAGCTAACGGATTGGGTGTTCACGGAGCTCGAGGAGAAGGACTCGATCTTCGGTATCCCCCGTTCGGCGTTCTTTGTACCTTCCGAGGACGATCGTTTCCGTTTCGAGAAGTACGGACAGTTACTCGAGACCCCGTTCGGGGTTGCCGCCGGTCCCCACACCCAGATGGCCCAGAACATCATCGTGTCCTGGCTGGTCGGTGCCCGCTTCCTCGAGCTGAAGACCATCCAGACTCTGGACGAACTGGATGTCAACAAGCCGTGTATCGATCTGGAGGACGAGGGCTACAACGTCGAGTGGTCCCAGGAACTGAAGGTCTTCGAGTCGTTCGACGAATACCTGCGAGCCTGGGTGCTGATTCACGCGCTACATCGCAAGCTGGGCTTCCCCGGCGATTCTCCGGGAATGATCTTCAACATGTCCGTCGGCTACAACCTCGAGGGCATCAAGAAGCCAAATGTGCAGTGGTACTTCAACGCGATGGCGGACGCATCGCCGTACAAGCAGGCTTACGTCGACATCGTGGCGGAGCGGTACCCGGAAATCCGGGAGATCGACATCCCCGACACCGTCTCGGACACGATCACGCTGTCGACGATGCACGGTTGTCCACCCGATGAGATCGAAGCGATCGTTCTCTATCTGCTCAACGAGCGGAAGATCCACACTTCTGTGAAGTGCAACCCAACCTTGCTCGGCGCCGATCGAGTGCGTGGGATCGTCAACGAGGATCTTGGCTTCACCGATGTCCCTGTGCCCGATGAGGCCTTTGGGCACGACTTGAAGTACATCGATGCGGTGCCGATGTTCCACAATCTGCGGCGGGTGGCGCGCGCCAACGATCTGGTTTTCGGTCTCAAGCTCACCAATACTCTCGAAGTGGAGAACCACCGCCCGGTGTTCGACCGCGACGAGATGATGTACATGTCGGGACGATCGCTCCACGCCGTCACGACGAACCTTGCACTGCGGCTGTCGGAGGAGTTCAAGGGTGACATGCTGCTGTCGTTCGCAGGTGGGGCGGATGCCTTCAACGTTTCTGATCTGATGCGTTCCGGGATGGCGACGATCACGGTGTGCTCCGACCTGCTCAAGACAGGCGGCTACTTGCGGTTACCGCAGTACATCGAGGAGTTGAACAAGGCAATGGATGCGGCCGATGCCGGCACGCTCACTGACTTCATTGCCAACACCGCGGTCGCCCAGGAGAACATGACGGACTTCGTACCGTTGCTGGCCTACTCATCGTTGACCGAAAGCGGGCTCAACCTCAGTGCTGAGCAAGCGGCCGCGCTCAGCGAGCGGCTCCGCTACGAGACGAGCGGCGAGTCGCCGGTTGCGGTTGTCGAGGCGTGGGCGGCTGAGAGCGGGTTCGATGAGGAGCGCACTGCGGCTCTGGTGAAGCTGGCGATCGATGCATTGAAGCGAGTCAACCTTCGTCAATATGCCCAGTTCGTGCGAACGGACTGGCGCTACAAGAAGGGGTCCTTCCGCACCGACCGCTCCAAGACCGAGCGCGAACTTCACCTGTTCGATTGCATCGAGGCGCCGTGTGTCGACGAATGTCCAGTCGATCAGGACGTCCCGGCCTACATGCGGGCGGTTCGCGAAGGCGACTATGCGCGTGCAGTCGAGATAACCCGGACGGACAACCCGCTGGGTTCGATGCTGGGGAGGGTGTGCGATCACCTGTGCGAGACCACGTGCATTCGGACTCACATGGACGAGCCGCTAGCGATTCGCGAGATGAAGCGGTTCATCATGGAGCACGAGAACGGCGCGTCGCTGGCCAAGTCGGCGGGCGATGCCGGCAGCGTCGCCATCATCGGTGCCGGACCTGCCGGAATCGCTGCGGGTCGCGAACTGGGTCAAGCCGGGTTTGCGGTGACGATATTCGAGCACCATCCCTACGCCGGTGGCATGGTCGGGGGAGCGATTCCCGAGTACCGCATACCGCAAGCCAACATCGACCAGGATCTCGAGGTGCTCGACCAACTCGGCGTCGAGGTCAGATACAACACGACCGCCGGCAAGGACTTCTCGCTCGCCGATCTGCGAGACCAGGGCTACCAGTACGTGTTCGTTGCGGTTGGTGCCCAACTGCCGAAGTACCTCGGATTCGAGAACGAGGACAGCGAAGGGGTCATTGATGCCTTGGCGTTCTTGCGCAGTGTTCGGGAAGGCCGACCCATGGAAGTCGGTCCCCGGGTTGGCGTTGTCGGTGCCGGCGACACGGCGATGGACTGTGTGCGCTCGGCGTGGCGAGTCGGGGCGACCGAAACCTCGCTCATCTACCGCCGCACTATCGACCAGATGCCGGCGGATCGCGAAGAGATCCACGAGAGCATCGTCGAGGGCATCAACATCGTCGAACTGGCCAATCCACACGCCATTCACGCCGAGGGCGGCAAGTTGAAGGGTCTGGTCTGCACCCGAACCGAATACCGCGGCGACCGCGATTCTTCGGGGCGCAAGATCCCGTTCGACATCCCCGACTCGCAGTTCGAGATCGAGTTGGACACCCTCATCCTGGCCATCAGCCAGCATTCGCTGCTCGACTTCTTCGGTGACGAGGAGCCGGAGCTGACCAAGCGGGGCTACATCGCGGTCAATCCGGTCACGTACGAGAGCTCGCTGGCCGGTGTCTACGCCGGCGGTGACGTCGCAGCCGATGGCCCATCCTCCATCGTCAAAGCGGCCGCCGATGGCAAGCGGGTTGCAACAGCCATCATCAACCATGCGACGGGGACTGCGGTGCCGATGCCGGAGACGTGGAAGCCGCTGGAGCTGGAGCTGCAAGACATGGTCGTACGGCGGGCACGACGCGAGTACCGGGTACCGGTCCGCCACTCGCCACTCGATGATCGAGACAACTTCAAGGAAACCATCTACACCTACACCGAGGAGGAGGCCAAGGCAGAGGCTTCCCGCTGTCTCGATTGCGACACCATTTGCAGTTTGTGCGTCGGGGTTTGCCCCAACATGGCTTTGCTGACTTATCAAATGGCGCCATTTGCGGCTCAGCTTCCCACGCTGGCAATTGCCGGCGGGGACGTGGTCGTTGGTGAGTCCGCACGGTTCGCAGTCGACCAGTCGCTGCAGATCGCGGTCTTGACGGACTTCTGTAACGAATGCGGTAACTGTGTGACCGCCTGCCCGACTTCGGGGGAGCCCTATCGGGACAAGCCCCGGCTATACCTGGATCGCCCCGATTTCGAGGCCGAGAAGGACAACGCGTTCTGGGTCGAGCAGCGGGGAGAGGCCACCGTGGTCGAGGCGCGCTGGGATGGCGAGACCCACCGGCTGACAATCAACGGTCAGGTCGAGTACTCCGCCCCGGCGCTGCAAGCGACGCTTGCCGACAAGACGCTCGAACTCATTACAGCGGCTCCCGGCGAGTCCGCGGCTGACGGGCAGAGCGTGTCGCTGGAGCCGGCCGCACAAATGTACGCGTTTTGGCGTGGGCTCAGCGGCTCGCTGCCGCAGGTGCCGATGGCCGGTGTCGAAGGCACCAAGGTAGAGCATCCCGGTTACCCAGAGGATTGAACTCAGTCGGTGTTGAGGGGCAGCGGGGTCAGTCGGCCGCGGCTCCAGCCCAGCTGATGAGCGACTAGCTCGGAAGCAGCCAGTTCGGCGCCGGCTGCGGTCAAGCGGTAGTAGCGGCGGGGCCGCCCTTCACGGCCTTGGGCTCTCGCCTCGTCGAGACTTTCCCACTCGCTTCTGAGCGCACCACGTGACTCGAGCCGTCGTAGTGCGCGATAGAGCGTTGGCTGTGACATGATCGAGCTGCCGTCTTCGGCTCCCGCGAGATGCCTGGCCAGGTCATAGCCGTGGAAACGGTCCTCTCCGGCCACCTGGAGATCTGCTGCCGTGAGCAAGAGCCGCAGTTCGTTCTTGACCAACCCGGTTCCGTCCTTGCGTTTCACGAGGCGCCTTTCCGTAGGCTCTGTTGATCGAGTCGACCTGTATCGGCTCGGCTATAGACAACGTCGAGATGCCGCAAGCGTGGCAAGACGTGCGTAAACGAGAGTGCGCCGAGACCGATCACTATCGATGCCACCGTCATTCCCATGTCGACGGGTGCCATTGTGATGCCCCAGGCCACCTGGGTCACGCCGATGATGGCCGTACCCAAGACCAGGAGTAACCCCGCCACCGACACGAGGCGGGATGCCGTTGTGCGGATCGATGCGACCAGCAGGAGCAGGAACCCAGTTGAAATCATGGCGAAACTGACCTGGAGGGCCCGGTCCATCACGATGTGCTCGAGCACGGGGCCCTCGTAGGGCCATTGCGCAGTCGTTGGAAGCGTGAAAGCGAGCCCGACGAACCCAACGATTATGCATACCGCTGCTGGGCGATACCTGGCCAAAACGAGACGGCGTGCATCTCGTACGAAGTTGAGCCCCACCAGCAGCAAGCCGAGACAGGCAAGAATCACGAACTGTCTGAACGGGGCGGGGTAGGGGGAACCCCACAGCCCCGACGCGATTCCGCCTAGCCCCACCATCGACAAGGCAATGCCGGCCGGCATAGCGGTGACTTCACGATCGCTGAGCCGGAGCCAGATGGCCGCCGGGATACCGCGCATTGCACGCCATAGGATCTGCCACTGGCGCTGCTCTGCGGCCATCGCTTCCCAATCGGCGAGACCTTCGGAGAGGAACTGCTGCCGCTCCTTTGGAGTCATGCCCCAGGTCAAGAGGCGATTGATGGCATGCGCCACTCTGATGGCAAGGGAGAGACGCGTGCCGAACTGTGACTGCATTCCACAGGCAACGCTAGTTGACGTCTGCTCCCGGCTCCATTTGGTGGCTTGGCGTTGGGCATCTCCGGTCCGAAATGGGCGCCGTTTTTCGTCAGGCGCACTATGTGCGTTTAAGATGAACACCACTGGTGAAGCCCGAAGTTTCATTGGGGGGCTGGCCCGGGAAACGCGGTGGTGCGGTACCGCTGCTCGAGACCTGGGCGCTCGGCTGGCTGGCCGAGGAGAGTGTCCACGGGGTTCTGCAAGGGGGGACCCGTGGACACAAGCCTCATGCCTCGCGCGCAAGACGCTGCGCTTGCTCAACGGTGAATTCAGCTTCCTGCGGCGTAGGCGGGATCCAGTCGACTTTCGCTCTTGCGAGGTACTGCTCGCATGCCGCGATCAGCTGATCCGGCTGCAACCCGGCCAGTCGTTCCACAGTGCCGACACAGTCGCGATAGAGACGTGCTCGGATTGCCGCAACTCCGCGAATCTGCGTGAATCGAGCCATCGCAACAGCATCTTCGAGCCCGTCCGGCGCGATGCCGGCGTGACCCAAGAGATTCCGGAGGGCTTGTGGGCTGCTGGCCAGGGCCAGCAGTTGGTCAGTGTTGTTGATTCCTTCCGCTGCCAATGCAGCCACCAGCTCGGAGGGCACGCCGATGAATTCAGCCAGCGCGATCCGCTTGGGGGCCATTCGTTGGGAGCGGAGGAGCCGGGCCTGCGCGGCTAGTTCCCTGTGGCCAACGAAGTCGAAGAAGTAGGCCAGCGCCCAGAGGTGGCTCTTTGGCGAGCCTGTGCGTTCGATGTGGCCGACAAACTCCTGTAGCTGTCGGCTGGTGGCCATGGCGGGATCAGACCCAATCCAATCGGAGAACTCGGCAAGACGGCCGATGCATCGATCTGCGGCACGGGCGGATCGACCTTCTCTCAGCAGATATCTGCGGAACTCTCCCTCGCTCACGCGATTCCTTGCGGGCGTGCTTCCGGCGGTGCGGCTGAAGGTGCTAGAGGTTGAAGGCGACGAGCGGAACGATGAGGCCGATCGCTATGACCGCACCGGCGATCGCGCCGAGAAGGAGGGATTCCCGCCTGCTACGTTCACTCATGGCTTCCTTCGCTCCTTGTCTCCCAATCGTCAGGCTGCTGCATGGTGCATATACGCAATAGACACTAGTCTGCCGCACATTGAGAAGAAATGCACGGGGCATCGTGACCATTAGATGCGGTGGTGAGCAGTGACGACCGAAGTCCAAGACGAATCAGCCGAAGTCGCCGATCAGCCGGAGCAAGAAAAGTCATTCTTCGCTCGGGGTGCTCTGATTGGTCTCGTCGGTGGGGCGTTGGCGGCGATTCTTCTCATCAGTGTGGGTGGCTCGGTGATTTCGCTATTCGATGACGTGTTCGGCTCGGGAGAAGAAGCGGCGGCCCCCGCCGAGGAACTCACCGGCGACGCGCTGCTCATCTCCACCGGTAGCAATCTGGCTACCACCAACGGTTGCATCGGATGCCACTCCGTGAACGGTCTCGATGGAACCGGGCCTACCTGGACCGGCCTTGCCGCCCGAGTCGACGAGGAGTATCTGCGGCGGGGCATCCTCGAACCCAACGCCGAAATCGCAGAAGGCTTCACCGAGGGTGTGATGCCCGTCACCTACGCGGACACTCTGTCGGCTGAGGACGTCGACGCTTTGGTTGCGTATATCCAGTCGCTCTAGCCGGTCAGAGTCCCTTCATCTGGACAAACGTGTGTAACGGTTCTTCGGTGACGTCCCGGGTGTCGCGGAATCCTGATGCCCTGTAGAAGTTGTGTTGCGCGGGCTGGTCATCGGTCAACAACACCTTCGTGCGGACATGCTGGAAGCGTTCGAGGCACCTGTCGAGGAGAGCCCTGCCAACTCCCCGGCGTTGCCAATCAGGTCGCACCAAGATGTCCTGCAGGTAGAAGATGGACGAGTCGTCAGACAACCCCCGGGCAAGACCAATCAACTCGTTGCCGGCTCGCGCCTCGACGACGTAGGTCGAGTTGGATACTGCCGTCGCCAGCGCCGCCGGATCCTGGGTGTAGGCACCCCACTCGACCGACTCGTACAGTTCGACGAGATCGGCGGTAGCGACAGACTCGACCGTGCGGATTTGCGGCGTTTCGCTCATACCCGCTCCACGACTTCGAATTCGAGCAGAGCTGAGCCGGTCCCGACGGGGGAGCGTTCCGAGGATTCATCGCCGCTGTGGCCATGCTGGAACTGCTGCGATTCGATCCAGCTCCGAAAGTCTTCTTCGGTCGCCCAGCGGGTGTAAACGAAGTACCGCGTCTCGCCGGCTGTTGGGCGAAGCAGCTCAAATCCTTCGAATCCCGGCATCTGCTCGACGGCACCGAGCCGGGCGGCGAACCTCCTCTCGAGCTCCGGGCCGGCTCCCTCAGGAACCGAGATTGCATTGATCTTGACGACGCTCATTGTTGTGCTCCTCGTTTGCAGGAGGCGATTATGCCGGATCGGGCTGGCAGGCAACTGCGGCGTATCGGGATTGGCGTACCCCGGAAACGCGGCGCATCGTCACGGGCTCAAGCGCAAGGTCACGCCGCCCTCGTCCAGAATCTCGAGCGCTCTGTTGGCCAGCGAGCCGTCGTGCAGATATGTGTAGAGGTTGTCGCCGGGGCACGTTGTGGCTGCGTGATCGCGATGTCCGCTCAGGGTTTCGAGAGACACGCCAAACTGCAGCGATGCCCAGGCGATGAGCTGTGCTGTCAGTTCGAGCTGTTCAGCAGTGGGCGTGGCTTCGTCGAAGTTGCCCTCGACGACGATCAGGAAGTGGCCGGTTGGGTCATACTCGGTGGCTGTATCGCCGGCTGCGTCGTAGGGGCGTCCCTCGTACACCCGACCGTCACGGCCGACGATGAAGTGATACGCCAGATCCGGCCAGCCGAGATAGTGATGCCAGCGCTGCCACGCCCGGAACTGGGCCGGCCCAAGCGTGCCCGCGAGATCCCCAGCATGGTGGATCGTGACCTGATCGATCTCGTGTGTAGTGAACTGACCACGAGGCGGGGCGGCGCCCCATTCTTCACGAGGCACCACGTCCAGCACTACGGGACGAGGCGGCACCTCGATTGAGTCGAGGTGCAGGGCTCGCGAGAGGAACGTCGCCATCTGCGCTCGGGTCACGTTGGCGCCGGGGCAGTAGCGGTCGTTAGCGGGAGGGTTGCATCCCAGGGTGATTCCGGCGGCGGCAATGCGTTCGATGTCGGCTTCGAAGACGCTTGCATCGTCGTCGCTGAAGCTGTCACCGCCGGCGGCAGGCAGCTCGAAGCTCCTTGCCAGGAACGCGGCCATCTGTCCCCGGCTGACCGGGGCTTCTGGGCAGTAGCGATCGTTGGCGGGAGGGTTGCAGCCCACGGTGATCCCCGCGGCCGCAATGCGGTCAATGTCGTGTTCGAAGACCAGTCCGACCGTGTCCACAAATCCGGAAGGAGGAGCCGGTGGCAGATCGAGGGCGCGGCCGAGAAACGCGGCCAATTGCGCCCGCGTCACCGGCGAAGCGGGACAGAACTTGGTGTTGCTCGGAGGGTTGCAGCCCTTTGTGATACCAGCGGCGGCGATGGCTTCAATGGACCCTTGGTGGACGGATAGATCGTCATCGACGAATGTCCCGCCCGGGGACACATTGGCAAAACCGCTGGGGACGGGGCTGAATACCGCCAGCACTAGTGAGGCGACCGTGAGCTTGAGCATGGGACGCACCTGGCTCATCGTAGGGGGCAGCAACCAGATCGGCACAAGAAACCTTCTCGACTAGGCCGATCGACCTAAAGGTCGCCGGGCGATGGGCCGATAGACACACGTGCCCGAAGACACGAGTGCCGCTGCAGAAGGGGTCCCCGAGAAGGAATTCGCGATCACGCGCAAGGGTTACAACCCTGAAGAGGTGGATGCGCACCTCGCCGAGATCGACGTCTCGTTCCGCGAACTCGAGGAGTATGCAGCGCGGCTCAAGCAGGAACTGGCCGACGCCAGGAACGAGATCAGGCGACTCGAAGCGGCCGAACAGGAATCGGTCGACAAGGCCATGCTTGCCGTGTTCGATGCCAAAGAACGCGTCTTGGATCGGGCCCGGCAAAAGGCCCGGGAAATCGAAAACGAGGCACGAATCGCCGCCGGGATGGCGCCCCTCGATGAGGAAGAGGTCCCGGCTCACGGCGATGAAGAATTCGATGAGCTCGTCGGTATCGTCAAGCGGGACACGCAGCGGGTTGCCCCGATCGTCGTCGAGCAGCCCGCACCGGCCGCAGCGACTCCGCCGCCCGAGCCGGTTCCGCCGGCGGCAGCGGGTCCCGACCCGACCGAGGTGCTGCGCCAGATGCTGCAAGAGGCCGATGCCATCAGGTCGCAGCTGGAGAACGGTCTGTCGTCGGCATTCAGCGAGATCGAACGCATGCAGCAGAACGCTGAGGAACGGGCAGCGGCAATGCTGGACGAGGCACGTCGCGAAGCTGCGGGTCTGCGTTCCGCCGGCAAGGACGGGAGCGAGGCCGAATCGAAGATCGAGGTGACGCTTGCCGCCGAGGGGAATGGCGAGCAGCGATCGCGCTACTCCAAGAACTCGGCCAAATTGCCGAGAATCGGTGACAACGCCGGGGAATCCGTGCTGGCGAGCATGAACCAACTGCGCAACAAGCTGCGCGAAGCTGAAGCCGTGGCACAACAAGTACAAGAACCGTCGGCGTCATAGAGCCACCGCTCGATCCGCCCGCCGGCGATACCTCAGAACCTCTCCGCAGCTGAGGGAAGGCTCCAGATCGGGCCATCCAGACCGTGACGCCCGAACATCTCCGCCGCTTCGGCTGCGGTCCACTTTCGCCAGTCGGGGTCGAGGTGCCGTCCGTACCACTCCCGGGAGAAATGCCAGATCTGCTCGACCGGACGTACGTCACCCTGCTGCTTCCCGAAGCGGTTGCACCAGGCAGCGACGGCATTCGCATCACGAAACAGCAACATCATGCTGCAGGTGTACACGACGTTGTCCCAGGCCTTCGCCATTGCAATGGGGAAGTGAATCACGCAATCGGTATCCAGCAGTTTGCCTGCGTCGACTCGAAGCGAGACGCTCTCACCCGACCAAGCGAACCGGGTCGTAATGGTGGCGGTCCCTCCGAGCAGTTCGACTGCCCCAAGTGAGCACCAGGCGCACGTGCCCCACCACCGCTGGCTGTGGGCCGTGATCGTGAAGGTGGTTGGGGCCAACGAAAAGGGGTGTGCTATCCAGATCTCACCGGACGTCGGGTGGAGCACAACCCCGTGATACTCGGCGAGCGCCGTGAGGGCGGCTGCGACTTCGGTTCTGGTTCGCCCCGACCAATCGGTCAACTCATCGATGCTCGGCGCGTAGCCGCGAGCAACGATCGTTGACAAGATGTGGTGGTGCAAGCTCGAGTTGGTCAGCTCCACATCGGCAACCATATCAACCGTCCGGTACGATCGCCGGCATGTCTTTCGAACTCATCCGCGGCGCCTGTCATCACGATTGCCCCGACACCTGCGCTTGGGAGGCGACCGTTGCCGGGGGCCGGGTCATGAAGCTACGAGGAGCTGCCGACCACCCCACTACCCGCGGTCAACTTTGCCCGAAGGTAAATCGCTTCGTTGATCGGGTCTATCACCCGGAGCGGCTCTTGCGACCGCTGCGTCGCGTCGGGCCAAAAGGATCAGGCGAGTTCGAGCCGGTCGGTTGGGAAGAGGCAATCGATGAAGCGGCTGCCCGGTTGTCGGATGCGGCGTCGGCTCATGGCGCCGAGTCGATCCTCCAGTTTTCTTTCGACGGTACCCAAGGGGTCATCCAGAAGGGGATCATGGCGGATCGCTTCTTCGATGCGCTTGGCGCCAGCGACATAAGGCGCCATCTCTGCGGGGTGACGGCCTGGATGGGGGGCGCTGACGTTCTGGGGATTCCGTACGGCATCGATCCCGAAGACCTTCGCCACGCCAAGACGTTGATCCTCTGGGGTACCAACACCCTGCTGACCAACCGTCATCTATGGCCGACGATCGAGGCGGCCAAGTCCAACGGGGCAACTGTCGTGGTCATCGATCCGATCCGCACCGCCACGGCAGCCGCGCCGGAGGTGGACGTCTTTCTGCAGTTGCATCCAGGCACCGACGTAGCGCTCGTACTGGCGATGGTGAACGTCATGGAGCAAGACGAATTGCTCGATGCGGAGTGGCTCGGAGACCGAACGACAGGATGGGCGGAACTCCGTGAGTCGGCTGCGGCCATGTCGCTCGCCACCGCCTCGTCGATAACAGGACTGGCGGCCGATCGCATCGAATGGCTGGCGCGGACCTACGCCACCGAGCGCCCTGCCGCGATCCGCGTCCTGGTGGGCCCCGAACATCGCCAACACGGGCGGGACATAATGCGCGCTATCGCAACCTTGCCCGCTGTCACCGGGGCGTGGCGCGACAGCGGCGGTGGCCTTGCCCGGTCCACGCAGGTCTATTTCGAGGCGGCCCTCAACTTCGATGGGAATCGACCACAACGTCGCGAGTTCAATATGGCCACTCTCGGGGCGACTCTCAACGACCTACGACTCGAACCGCCAATCAAGGCGTTAGTCGTTCACAACAGCAATCCGGCGGTCATCTGTCCCGATCAGAACGCGGTCATTCAGGGCCTGCAGCAAGAGGATCTCTTCACGGTTGTGATTGAACAGTTCATGACCGACACTGCTCGCTACGCCGACTTGATCCTGCCGGCGACCACTCAGCTCGAACATCTCGACCTGATGATCTCCTGGGGCCACTTCTACATCGCGCTGAACCAAGCGGCGATCGCTCCCTGCGGCGAAGCCCTTGCCAACACCGAGATCTTCAGGCGTCTGGCCGCTGCCATGGACCTCGATTCACCTGGTCTAACCGACAGTGATGAGGACATGATCCGTCAATTGCTCGACTCCGACCACGAGTGGGTGCAGGGAATCACCATCGAGCACCTGCGTGAAGCTGGTTGGACCCGGCTCAACATCCCTCCGGGTTACCGTCCCTATGTGGAGATGGCCCCGGCCACACCGGACGGCCGGCTCCAACTCGGGACGCTGGAGTTCCGCAGCGGTCACGAGACAGTTGGTGGAGATCCCGAGCTGGCGGCGCGCTACCCGCTCACGCTGATGTCTCGCAAGCAGCACACCAAGTTCCTCAATGCCAACTACGGGGGTTTCGAAGCGCATCTGCCGCACGAAGGCGAACCGCGACTGGAGATCCACGCTGACGATGCCGCCGCTCGCGGGATTGCGGATGGTGACCGAGTCGAGGTCCGCAATGACCGGGGATCGCTGACCCTTGCGGCGACGATCTCACAGGTTGTGCGGCCGGGCCTGGTTACGATCCCGTTCGGTTGGTGGAACCGGTCTACCCCGGAAGGTCGGGCGGTGAACGCCCTCACCAACCCGGCGGTCGGTGAGGACGGGAAGGGGTCGGCCTTCTTCCACGAAAACCTCGTAGAGGTGGCCCGAGTCTGATTCCGGGCCGAGCTTCATCGCTACGCTCCACGCTATGGGAATACAGCCGGTTCAGGTCCTCACCTTCATCGATAGCGCCCTGAGCGGAATGCTTGGGGCCGTCGCTCAGCTAGGCGATGAGCGGGTGAATCTCAAACCGGCCCTGCCCGGCGCAAACTCGCCATATGCGATCGTGTATCACTCCGTGCAGGTCGCACACTGGTGGATCGGAATGATGGGAGCGGGACGCACGATGGAACGTGACCGCGACTCCGAATTCGTGGCAACGGGTACGGTTGCCGACCTCGAGGCCGCCGTCGCCGACCTGCGCAGCCAACTCGCAACGGACATCGCGGAGATCGAACCGCAAGCACCGTTGCGTCATTTCGAGCTCTTCCCGGTCGACTCGACCGCCCGACACTGGACTCAAGGCGAGGCCCTGGTCCACGCCTACGAGGAGCTTGCCCAGCATCTCGGGCAGTTGGAGATCACGCGGGATCTGTTGCTGAGCCAGCGACGCTAGAGGATTGCCACTTCAGTTCCTGGGCGCAGTACGTCGATTGCCGCCGCGAGGTCGCCGGCGTCCGCCTCACTGTTGGGCGTGACCTTGGTTATGACAACGATCACCCGGCTGTGCGATGGGCACGTTCGCAGAGCACCGGCCGGGTGCAACACGATTGCTGCGCAATCGGCAGCGGTCAGGATGTGATCGGGGCCCGTTCCCAGAAATGTCTGTGCCATCTCTGCCCGGTGTGTCACCTGTGATAGCGGGCGTCCCACGGCATCGATTCCCACCAGAATCGCAACCGTGGTGCTTGCAGCCGGGACAACCGGCTCATGCCCGGCTGGAGCCTTGAGGGGTCTTCCCTTCGAACCGTCTGCCTCGACCAGGACGTAGTCTGCGTCCAATGTCGCGAAGAGATCGTCGACAACCTGCGGAGTCGGGCCGGTCACCTTGTGATCATCGCCGTACGTCAGCATCATCACGGGGCCGGGCTCGTCGAGCGCCGCTACCACGCAAGCTAGATCGGCCGACCAGCAGACCGTAGGTACGGCGAGCACCTGGTTGCGCCCCATTTTCGTGGTCGTGGTGAGGACCACGCGCTTGCCGGCGGCGCTCAGCTCATCGCCCAAGCCGAAGAGCAGGGTCGACTTGCCGCCGCCCCCAACCAGGGAGACCAGCTCGCGCTCACCCAGGCCGAGCATGTCTGTCAGCGGGGCCGGTGCTTCTATGAGCGCGTTCCCATCCAGGTCAAGATCGCCTCGATCACCCCACCGCCGATGGCCAGCGCCTTGTCAGATATCTCGAAACACGCCGAGGTGTCGGCCCGCGGATCAATGTCTGCGATCTTCCAGTCCCATTCGACCTCGTAGCCCGAGGGCAGCAATCCACGAACCACCCCGCCGATGCGAGATCTGACGGGAACCCCATTGATGTCCCCCAGTACATCGCCCACTGCCACGAGATCACCGATCGCCACCTTCCAGGTGAGGATGCCGAAAGTAGGGGCGCGCACGACCCGCTCCGTCGTCTTGCCGCCAACCAGCCCCGGCTCGCCGGTGTTCGGTGTCGGACTGCCTTCCCATATCACCCGGCCCAGGAAATGGCCCCGCATCGTTTCGATGACTGCGTGGCAGTCGACGCCTGCCGTGAAACCAGGACCAAGACCAACTACGAGCGGTGCGTCGTGAATCGAGGTGTCGAGGTTCTGCTTCGCCAGCCGTGCGTCGACCACAACCGATGGTTCCCACGGCAGCTGGAGGAGTGTTGGGCTGACCATCACCGGGATCGCTCCCGACCTGGCCACCACCAACGCTTCCTCGATGTCCTCTATCAGGATCGCATCCAAGTCTTCGATCAAGGCACGACCTTCGATCACGGCGGATGCCACCGCAACCGTCCGTCGAATCGCCAGCGGACGCTCGAGCTCGAGCACTAGGACCGGGAACCCGGCGCGCCGCAGCCGAAAGATCGTTCCCGTGGCTAGATCACCGCCGCCGCGCACCACCACGAGGTCATCGCCAAACAGCATCAATCGACTTCCGATCGGTTGGTGTTGATTACCTCAGACATTATCGAAACTGCGATCTCTTCGAGAGTCTCTGCGTTGATCTCGATGCCAATCGGGACATGGAGGCGGTCGAGTTGCGATGCGTCAACACCGTCGGCAACGAGCTGCTCCCGTGTCGATCGCCACCGAGTGCGACTCCCCATCACTCCGATGTAGCGCGCCGGTGTGGCCAGCAACGATGGGATGATCTGGATATCAACCTCAGGGCTCCGGGTCACCACCACGATCGACGAGTCTTCCGTGACCGGGTTGGATGCGAAGGCGTCATCAACCGAGCCGGCGAAGCGCACCTCCGCATTCGGCATTGCGTCTGCGCTCACGAGATCCGGGCGGTCGTCGATGGCGATCGTTCGATATCCGAGCCAGTGGGCAAGGTCAACGACGGTCCGGCCGACGTGGCCGCATCCGATCACGTAGACGTTATGTGGGGGCATGTAGGGCTCCAGGTAGAGGGTCAGGGAGCCACCGCAGATGCCGGGGTCCCCTTCTTCCGGGTTAACGAGTTCGTATTCGACCAGGCGTGGCTTGTGCGACCGCAGGGTGCCCAGCGCGGCTTCGATCGTCTTGGCTTCCATCGCTCCGCCGCCGACGGTGCCGCGAATGGTCCCGTCGGCGAACACGAGCATCTTGGTGCCGGCGCGGCGCGGCACAGAGCGCCGGGTGGCAACAACCGTGGCAAGGACGACCGGATCGCCCCTCTCGACCGCTTCGTTCAGATCTCGCAGAATCCGTGCGTTCTCGGTCACGTCATCTCGTTTGTAGCGCCGCCCACACGCGTTGCGGGGTGAATGGAAGGTTGTCGATTTGGGCGCCGGTTGCGTTGAAGATTGCGTTCCGGATGGCCGGGGCGACTCCGTCCTTGGGTATCTCGGCGATTGCCTTCGCTCCGAAGGGTCCCGACTTCTCCATCGTCTGTACGAGGTATGCCTCGACAGCGGGCATTTCGTCGGCGCGATAGATCTTGTAGGGGCCGAAGCGGGCGTTCACCATCCGGCCGTTCTCGTCGAGCACCATCTCCTCGCAATGGCCATAGCCGAGTGCTTGCACCATGCCGCCTTCGACCTGGCCCGCCGAGGTCAGCGGGTTGATCGGCACGCCGCAGTCGACTGCCATCACGAGGTTCTTCACCGTCACCTGGCCGGTCTCGACATCGACCTCGACCTCGGCAAACTGGGCGGCATAGGGGGGTGGTGAGTCCGGAGCAACGTAGGAAGCCGTTGCCATGATCTGGTGCTGATCATCTTGATGCAGCGTGTGGAGTGCGATCTGCTCCAGCGTCAGCGACCGCCCATCCGGCGCAAACGCGGCCTGCTCGCGCAGTTCGATGTCGCCGGGGACGTCAACGTCGAGCAGCAGTGCAGCTCGAGTGATGATCTGCTGGCGTACCTCCTCGGCCGCTTTCTTGACGGCCATGCCGGAGACGTACGTCGTCGACGATGCGTAGGCACCGACATCGAATGGTGTCATGTCGGTATCCGCGGCGTAAACGACAACATCGGCAGTCGGGACACCGAGCACCTCGGCCGCCATCTGCGCCAGGATGGTGTCTGCACCGGTCCCGAGATCGGTGGCACCAATCAGCAGATTGAACGACCCGTCATCGTTGATCTTGATGCTGGCGCCGCCCATGTCCAGCCCGGAGATTGCGCTGCCGTGCATACACATGGCGAAGCCAAGACCGCGTCGGATATGAGGACGGTCGGCTGGCTGGAGCCAAGCAGGGTCATACCGGCGATGCCATCCCACGGCCCGTTGCCCCTGAACAACGCATTCGTCCATCCCGCTCGATGTGACAACCGGGATGAACTTCATGTCGGCGGCGCCTTCACCCAGTTCGGCGGCGACGTCCAGTGGATCTCCCACCTTGGTCCAGTTCTTGCGGCGAAACTCGAGGACGTCCATGCCCAACTCGGTTGCCACGTCCTCCATGTGTGCTTCGAGGGCGAAGAGGGCTTGGGGTGCCCCGTACCCGCGATAGGCGCCCGCGACCGGCGTGTTGGTGTAGGCGACGTCACAGTCGAACTTCTTGTTGGGGCAGTTGTAGGTGCTGAGCCCACGCAATCCGCTGACCATTTGCACCGTGAGGGCGTGCGTCCCGTAGGGCCCGGTGTTGGCGACGGTACGCATCTTCTGTGCGACGAGCGTGCCGTCGTTCATGACCCCGGTCGTGAACGTGATCGTCTGGGGGTGGCGAGTCCGGCTCGAGACGAACTCCTCCGCACGATTCAGTTCCAGCCGGACCGGACGCCCTGTTGCCAGGGCGAGGTGGCCGACGATGTCTTCGATCAGCATCTCTTGCTTGACACCGAAACCGCCGCCGATGCGTGGCTTCACGATGCGAATATCGCGAACCGGCAAGCCGAGCAACGGCGCCACCATGCGACGGACGTGGAACGGGACCTGGGTCGAAGTGCGAATGACCAGCCGCTCGTCGCTGTCCAGCCAGGCGATGGCGATATGCGGCTCGATTGGGCACTGCTGCACCTGGTGGACCCGGAAGGTCTTTTCGAAGACGCGATCGGCGCTATCCAATCCGGCGATGAAGTTCCCGACCTCGGCGCCGATGTGCTGCACGATGTTGTGTGCTGCGTCGTGGGCCCCTTCCATGTCGGGTTCGTCGTGGATGACGGGGGCATCGCCCGAGATTGCCTCGTTCTCGTCGAACACGGCGGGGAGTACCTCGTATTCGACCTCGATCAGCTTCACGGCTTGCTCGGCGATCTCGAGGCTTTCCGCGGCAACTACTGCCACCCGATCACCGACGTGGCGGACCTTGTTGTCAAAGCTCACTTGGTCGTAGGGGAGAGGATTGGGGTAGCTCTGGCCACCCGACGCATACCTAACCCGCGCAACGTTCTCATGATGAAGAACTGCGTGCACTCCCGGAAGCGCCCGGGCCGCAGAGTCGTCGATGCTGACGATCCGGGCGTGGGCATGCGGGCTGTACAGCATCTTGGCGTACAACATCCCGCGCATTTCGATGTCGTCTACGAAAGCAGCATGGCCCTTTGCCAGCTTGACGGCGTCGACTTTACGTTCCGGTTTGCCGACGACGTTGGTTTCCGGCACCTCTGGGCTGGGGACCACCCGCGGCGAGAGTGGGGGCAGGTTGAGCGGGGAATTGGCTGCTCCCATGTCGGGGGTACCGCCGAGTTCGACCAGCGGATCGATCAATGCCGGTTCGACCGGAGCGACAGTTTCGCCACGCAGCACCGCTGCGGCGCGCAGTACGGCATGTACCGGGCGGAGATAGCCGGTCTCGCGGTCGAGTATTCCCGACAGCGCGTCGCGCACCTCAGCCTCGGTCGGGTTCGGGTTGCGGTCGATGAGCGCTTTGGCGGCAAGGATCGTGGCGGGCGTCGAATAGCCGGATTGGATGGCTCCGGTCGCGACAAATGCCTCCTGGATCGGGTGTAGACCGCGGGGCGGATTCAGCCCTTCGATGGTCTCGATCTCGTGGCCGCCGGCTTGCGCCGCCAACATGACTTCGGCCGAGATCAGGCGGCCGTCGCATAGGACCGCAGCCGACCCGGCTTCGCCGGTTTCAGCGCCGAATCGAACGCTGTAGTACCCCTCACGCCGCAGCACGGCGCGCAGCGACTCGTGGGGCTGGCAATCGAAGGTCTGCTCGGTGCCATTGAGGGAAAACGTGACCTTCATGCGGCACCTCCCAGTAGATCGATGACTCTGGCCGTCAGAGTCTTTGCTAGCTCCTTGCGGTAAGCGCTGCTGCCGCGGAAGTCCTCAGGGGGTTCCAGCGAGTCCACGGCCGCCGGGTCGATGACGATGGGGTGCGCCGCAACCCCCGTCAATCCGAGACGAATGCCATCTGCGACGACTCTTCCCAGAGCCGCAACGATGGAGGTGTCTGCCGGCGTGCGCCCCGTCCGGGCCGTTGCGGTTTCTCCGCCGCCGGCCACCGAAACCGAGGTGATGATGCCTCTCTCCAGGAGAGTTGAATCACCCAGCAACTCTTCCAGGGAGACTTCGACAGCGTGGTCTGGGAGGGAGATCTTGACGGATGCATCCTGCACTAGGAATGCGGCGACGAGCTCGCTCTCGAAGTGGGCCGCAGCGATCGTGCCGCCGACGGTGGCTGCGTTGCGCAGCGTGTTGGGCCCCTCGCGGCGTGCAGTCTCCGCAAGCAGCGGCGGGGTCGCAGAATGGTCGATCAGGTCCTGAAGGCGAACCATTGCCCCGTATCTGATTCGCTCATGTCGCAGCTCGATGGTTGCGTCGGCAAAGGCCTGAATGTCGACGATTTCGGCGCTGGCGGGGACGAATCCCGCTCCGATCAAGGTGCCACCACCGATGACGACGCTTTGGACGTCGTCGCGGTTGAGGAGTGCCAGCGCCTCGTCCAATCCGCTTGGTCGGTGGTAACCGGTGATTGCCTGCATAGCGAACTCCCCTGTACGCAGCTGAAATCCCAGGATAGTTGGCGGCACTAGTTCTCCCTTCCTGTTCTTGCGGATCTGACGGCAGATAATTGCCGCCATGTCCGCAGGAACGAGACGGCGGGTTGGGTTATCGTTCCATCATGGGTGGCGTCGGCGGAATGATCTTGGCGGCAGGGCTCTCGGAGCGGATGAGCGGCCCATTGCCAAAACAGCTGTTGCCGGTTGGCGAAGAGACGCTGGTGGGATTGACCGTTCGCCACGCCGAGGACTCGAATCTCGACCGCGTTGTCGTTGTCACCGGTCACCGGTCGTCTGACGTTGCAGCGAGCATTGCCGGCGGTCGGGCTCTCGTCGTCGAGAATCCCCACTATCGGCAGGGCAACATGACTTCCTTCCGGGTAGGTGCGGCGGCGCTGGCCGAATGTGATGCTTGCGTCGTGCTGCTGGCCGACATGCCCGGTGTCACCACCGACATGATCGATCGACTCGTCGATGAATGGGAGCTGCATAGGCCCTGGGCCGCAGTCTGCTCCTACCGGGGACGGTCGGCGCATCCGCTCCTACTGTCGGCAGAAGCCTTGTTGGAAGCCACGGGCGTCGAGGGAGCGAAAGGCGTGTGGCGGTTTCTGGATTCGGCCGCCGACCGGGTAACCCTTGTCCCCTTCGATCGAGCGGCGCCGCTGGATGTCAACACTGCAGCCGACTACGAACTAGTCGCAGGGGAGTTCCCCGCTTCCGGCTAGCTGTGCGCGAAGTGACTCGCCGTGATGGGAGCGGCTAATACCCGCAACAAGCCCATGATGAGCAAGCCGGACATCGGCGAGGCGGCTATGCGAGCAACTCGAGAGCTCGAGCGAGCGTTTCGCTGGGATCTAGCAACTCGACCAGGTCGGGGGCGTCGGGGATCAGCTTGCGCGCCTGCTCGTGGAGATGGCTGGGGACCTCGAGCAGCAGGGGGATGCCGTAGGTCTTGCAGATGTGGAAGATGTCGCCGGACTGCAGATCATCATCCTCCTGCGCCATGATCTTGTGCAGGTAGCCGATCAGAATGTCGTGTCGAGTTCGGCTATTCAGTTGGGCGACCGACTGCCCGTGATGATCCAGTCCGTTCGAGATTGGAATGGTGTCATACCCGTTCATGATGATGTGGGTCAGCAGCGTGGAGTCTGTGCCTTCGAAGTATCCAACCGATTTTCGTGTCATCAGAACCTCTATGCCAATAACTCGAGGGCGCGCTCGAGTATCTCGCTGGGATCGAGAAACTCAACCACTTCGGGCGAATCCGGCATCAGCCGGTGGGCAGCCTCTTTGAGATGTTCCGGGACCTCCAGCAGCAGCGGGATGCTGTAGGTCTTGCAGATGTGGAACACCTCTTGGTAGGGCAAGTCGTACTCGACCGGTGCATAGAGCTTGTGCGGGTAGCCAATGAGGATGTCGTATTTCTCTTGCTGGTTGATGCGACGCACGTTCTTGCCATGGTGGTCGACCCCGTTCGAGACGGGAAGCGTGTCGTAGCCTGCACAGATGAGGCTGGTGAGCAGCAGCGAGTCTGTGCCCTCGAAGTATCCAACTGACTTCCTAGTCATTCACATGCCTCCACCGTGCCCGCATTATTGCGGACACCAACAGCCTCTGAATCCTTCCTAGACGACGCCCTGGGCAAGCATTGCGTTGGCAACCTTGAGGAACCCGGCGATATTTGCACCGTTTACGTAGTTGCCGGGCGTGCCGTGCGCTTCCGCAGCCGAGTAACAGCTCTTGTGGATGTCGACCATGATGTTGCGCAGTTTCTGGTCGACGGTGTTGCGATCCCACACCGTGTGCCCGGCGTTTTGCGACATCTCGAGACCTGATGTGGCCACACCACCCGCATTGGCCGCTTTGCCCGGAGCGAACAGCGTTCCCTCATCCTGGAATAGCCGCACCGCGTTGGGAACTGTCGGCATGTTGGCCCCTTCTGCCACCAGTATGACGTTGTTGGCGACGAGGCGTTTGGCATCCTGCAGGCTCAACTCGTTCTGTGTGGCGCACGGGAAGGCACAGTCAGCTTCCACCGCCCAGGGGCGCTTGCCTTCGTAGTAGTCGACCCCGAAATGCTCGGCGTACTCGCTGATACGCCCACGCCGCACGTTCTTGAGATCCATTACCCAGGCGAGCTTCTCGTCGTCGATGCCGTCCTTGTCGTAGACATAGCCACCCGAGTCCGAGAGAGTGACCGCCTTGCCGCCGATACGGTTGATGTTCTCAACCGCATACTGGGCAACATTGCCCGAACCCGAAACCAGGCAGTCCTTCTGATAGATGCTGTCGTCCTTGGCCTTGAGCACCTCTTCGGCGAAATAGATGGTGCCGTAACCGGTTGCCTCCGGCCGGATCAAGCTGCCTCCCCAGCCGTATCCCTTGCCGGTGAGCACGCCGGAAAACTGATTGGCGAGTTTCTTGTACTGGCCAAAGAGGAACCCGATCTCGCGACCACCGACCCCGATGTCACCGGCGGGCACATCGGTGAGCTCACCGATGTGGCGGCACAGCTCGGTCATGAAGCTCTGGCAGAAGCGCATCACCTCGTCGGCCGAGCGGCCCTTCGGGTCGAAGTCCGCGCCACCCTTGCCGCCGCCGATCGGTTGCCCGGTGAGCGCGTTCTTGAAGATCTGTTCGAAGCC
>JASJEG010000109.1 GCA_030064765.1 Acidimicrobiia bacterium
CTCGACGATCTGTCCTATCGCAATCTCGCTACGCCGGTGGGGTTCGTTCGCAATCTGTTCTTTGACGGACTTCACCCGGTGTTTCCGTGGCTTGTGTTCTACCTCTTCGGCATGTGGCTTGGTCGGACCGATCTGCGAGATCCCGCATGGCGGCGCCGCATACTGATGTGGGCAATCCCACTGCTGGTACTCGTCGAGACTGCCGCCTGGGCAGCGCTGGGTCCCAAGGGTTCGAGAGCAGAAGGTCTGAGCGACGAGGCGTGGCAGTGGTTGTTCTCCGTCGAGATGTTGCCTCCGATGCCGCTCTATCTGATTGCTGGGATTGCCACCGCGTGTCTCGTGATCGTCGGTTCGATCGTGGTGGGGGAGAGGGTCCGGGAGTCGATCACGTGGCCCCTAGTGGCAACCGGTCAGCTGGCACTGACTCTCTACGTAGCCCACGTGATTGTTGGGATGGGGGTCCTCGAGGCTATGGGCAGGCTCGAGAACCAGTCGCTGCCATTCATCGTTTCCGCCAGCCTCGTGTTCTGCGGGGTGGCGGTGATCTGGTCGACCTGGTGGCGGAGCAAGCATCAACGAGGCCCGCTCGAGTGGCTCATGCGGCGGCTATCGGGCTAGCGCCCGCCAGCAGCCATGGTGTGCCGGTCGAGCCGCCGTGCAGTCGATCAGTCCTTACTGCCGCTCAGTGCGGTAGCCAATCCGAGTGAGACAAACACACCTCCGGCGAACCAGCGCTGGGCCGTGACCACGCGGGGCCGTTTCTTCAGCCAGCCTCCGAGACTGCCTGCGGCAACTGCATAGGCGCCGTCGGTGATGATGCCCATGGTGACGAGCAGAGTGCCCAGGAAGAGAATCTGGAGACCCACGGAACCGGCATCCACGTTGACGAACTGGGGTAGGAAGGCGAAGAAGAACAGCGCCGTCTTGGGGTTCAGGATGTTGACCCAGATGCCCTGGAAGAAGATGCGACGCAGCGTTCGATTGGCGCCGTTGGCGCGCACGATGTCGTCCCCCTTGCCGATCAGCCGGCGGATGCCGAGATAGATGAGGTATGCCGCCCCGAGATACTTGACCACGCGAAATGCGACCGCCGACTGCACGAGCAGGGCCGAAAGGCCCAGTGCGGCGGCGAAGACGTGCACCATCGATCCCAGACCGACGCCGACTACCGAGACCAACCCGGCATTGCGACCCTGGTCGACGCTGCGGGCGACGATATAAAGCACGGCCGGTCCAGGCACCAGCAGCAGGGCGAGAGCGGCGAGTATGAACACTGTGAGTGAAGCAGCGTCAGGCATCTGTGCAGGCTAGCGGGACGTCGATGTCTGATGAGCTGCCGCGGCTGCGGTTCCTCTGACACAGCGCAGATCTGCTGAATCAGTCTGCTGGATCCGATTCGCAAGGCGTACGATTGGAGGTGCTGTTTCTGCACGAAAGGAGGCTCTCGTGGGGAAGAGGAGTGCATGGGCGCTTGCCCTTGTTGTGGCGATGCTCATTGCGGTAACTGCACCGCTTCAGGCACAGCCCTCATTCCATGCCGTCTTTGGAATGGGTGAGGCGCCCAACGCGGTGTTTGGGAACGATGCATCGATGGTCGTCGGCGCCTGGTCGTTCGGTGACATCGATGACGGACGGGGGAAGGTCTACCTGCGCGGCTACACGGGCATTGCAGACTTCGGGATGCGCATCGACGTCGACTGCTTGCGGGTGGATTCCAGCACCGGCAAGGCTTGGATCGGCGGTGAGGTCGACCAGTCGCAGAATGGCTGGCCCATCGACCACGGCGTACTTGTCATCGTCGATGACAATCCAGGCGGTACCGACCAGCTGGTCTCGGTCCTCGGGAACCCTGGGGGTGGTCCCTGGCCCGAGGCTGATTGGGGGTACACAGTCTGCGAGACCGACGTGCTCGGCATACCCAAGAACTTCTCTTGGGGTGGTGTCTGGGTGTGGTGACCGCCTCGCCGTTGTAGTACCTGTCAACTGCCGAGATCGTTGTCTCCCCGGGAGACAACTGCAGTGAAGCGGCTCCCCGTCGGGAGTCCGGTTCTTGCGTAACTGAGCCCGCATGGTGGGGCTGATTTCCGCAAGAACGGATGTGGGACCGGCGGGGCCGCGTCACACCGCGATAAAGCCCAGCGATTTGCCCTCGACCGTGATCTGCACCGTGTCGCCGTCGGTGAAGCGACCTTCGAGCAGTTGGAGGGCCAGCTTGTCGGCGATCTCCTTCTGCATCAGCCGCTTCAGCGGGCGAGCGCCAAAGCTGGGGTCATAGCCATGCTCGGCCAACCACCCGGCAGCTTCCTCGGTCAACTGCAACTCGATGCGGCGAGAGGCGAGACGCTGCCCCAAGGTAGCGAACTGGATGTCGACGATTTCCCTGAGGTCGTCCTTCGACAGCCGGGTGAACACGACGATGTCGTCGACCCGGTTGAGGAACTCGGGCCGGAAGTGGCCACGCACGACGTTCAGCACCCTTTCCTCGACTGTCTCGTTTGGCAGATCAGGGTCGATGAACTCTGAGCCGAGGTTCGATGTCATGATCAGCACGGCGTTGGTGAAGTCAACGGTGCGTCCCTGGCCATCGGTGAGACGGCCGTCGTCCATGAGTTGCAGAAGCGTGTTGAAGACATCGGGATGAGCCTTCTCCACCTCGTCGAGCAGGATCACCGCATACGGTCGACGGCGGACTGCCTCAGTCAACTGCCCGCCCTCGTCGTAGCCGACGTACCCCGGCGGGGCGCCGATCAGCCGGCTAACCGAGTGCTTCTCCATGTATTCGGACATGTCGATGCGAACCATGGCCCGCTCGTCGTCGAAGAGGAAGTCGGCCAGCGCTCTGGCCAGTTCGGTCTTGCCGACCCCCGTTGGGCCGAGGAAGATGAACGAACCGATCGGCCGGTGCGGATCAGACAGGCCGGCGCGTCCTCGCCGAATGGCGTTGGAGACCACCGACACCGCCTCGTCCTGACCGACGACTCGCTGGTGGAGGTGTTCTTCGAGCCGGATCAGCTTTTCGACCTCACCTTCCATGAGGCGACTGACGGGCACCCCCGTCCACCGGCTGACTACCTCGGCGACGTCCTCCTCGTCGACCTCTTCCTTCAGCATCCGGAGGTTGGACTGGAGCTTGGTGAGTTCGTCCTGTTGCGACTCGAGCTCACGCTCTAGTCCAGGCAGCTTGCCATAGCGCAGCTCGGCCGCTTCCTGGAGGTCGCCGGCTCGCTCGGTGCGTTCCGCCAGGGCGCGGGCCTCTTCGATGTCCTGCTTGGTCTTCTGAATGGAGTCGATGGCGTCCTTCTCGAGCTGCCAGTGGGCCGTCAGCCGGTCGAGTTCTTCGCCCAGCCCGGCAAGCTCCTCCTCGATACCGGCGAGGCGGACTGCAGATGCCTCGTCGTCTTCCTTGGTGAGCGCGTTGCGCTCGATCTCGAGCTGACGTCTCCGCCGTTCCAGTTCGTCGATTTCCTCCGGCATCGAGTCGATCTCGATGCGAAGGCGAGAGGCCGACTCGTCAATCAGATCGATGGCCTTGTCGGGCAGGTGCCGGGCGGTGATGTAGCGGTCGGAGAGCACCGCGGCAGCGACAATTGCCGAGTCGGTGATGCGCACCCCGTGATGGACCTCGTAGCGCTCCTTGAGACCTCGCAGGATGCCAATCGTGTCCTCAGCGCTCGGTGGATCAACGACAACCGGAGCGAACCGGCGCTCCAACGCCGCATCCTTTTCGATGTGCTTGCGGTACTCGTCGAGGGTCGTCGCCCCGATCATGTGGAGTTCACCCCGGGCCAGCATCGGCTTGAGCATGTTCGATGCATCCATCGCGCCCTCGGCGGCACCGGCGCCGACGATGGTGTGCATCTCGTCGATGAAGGTGATTACGCCACCCTCGGCAGCCTTGATCTCGTCAAGGGTCGCCTTGAGGCGCTCTTCGAACTCACCTCGATACTTTGCGCCGGCCACCATCGCCCCGAGATCGAGGGCGACGATGCGCTTGTCCTTCAGCCCCTCGGGCACGTCACCGTCGACGATGCGCTGGGCCAGACCCTCGGCGATCGCGGTCTTGCCGACGCCCGGCTCGCCGATCAGGACCGGGTTGTTCTTGGTGCGGCGGCTGAGCACCTGGATGACGCGTCGGATCTCTTCGTCGCGGCCGATAACGGGGTCGAGCTTGCCATCGGCGGCGAGCTTCACCAGGTCACGGCCGAACTTCTCCAGAGGAGCGAGGGTGTCCTCCGGGGTCTGGCTGGTTACCCGTTGGGCGCCACGGACGGTTTCGAGCGCGGCCATGATGGCATCGCGGCTCAGACCCGCCTCTCGCAAGATGTTGCCAACCTCGCCATCTGCGGTAGCCAGCGCCAAGAGCAGGTGCTCGATCGAGACGTACTGATCGCCCATCCCCGTCTTGATCGAGTCAGCCGTGTTGAGAATGGTCAAGCTGGCGGGGTCGAAGGCGAGCTCCCCGGTATCGCCGTAGACCGACGGGATCCTGGTCAGCGCAGCTTCGGTTGGGTTGCGGAGCGCTGCGGGGTTGACTCCCAGATGACCCAGAAGTGGATAGAGAATCGTGTCGGCCTGGCCCAGCATGGCGTCGAGCATGTGCAACGGCTGCACACTCTGATGGTTGCGCCGCTCGGCGCTCTGCCGGGCGGCCAGCACTGCCTGCTGGCTCTTTTGGGTGAGGGTGTTGATGTCCATGGAACAATCGACCTTTGGTGGCTTGTTGTACGATCTGGGAATCGAAGTCTAGCAGCAAATTACAAGAAATCTAAGTCTATGTCTATCAACTTTGGGGAGTTCACCAGAAAGGGCGGCTGGTGGGTTGTTGCGCAGTTTGCCCTGTTTGGGCTGATTCTGCTGGCCTTCACCCGAAACAGAACACCAGAGGACTATCTGCTGTTCATCGGATGGGCTCTCGTTGCCGCCGCGGGGCTGCTTGCGGGGAGTGGCCTATGGATGATCCGCGATCACCTAACGGCCCTTCCTGCTCCGCGCCATGGCGCAGTGCTGCTTGATCGCGGTCCGTTTGCGCTGGTGCGCCACCCGATCTACGGCGGATTGATTCTCGGGTTTCTCGGTTTGGCCATTCGCGGCGGCAACCTCATCGCTGCCATGCTGGCGCTGCTACTGATTCCGTTCTTCTGGGCGAAGACTGAGTATGAGGAGCGACTCCTGGCGGCCCGACTCCCGGAATACGCTGACTATCGGGCGCGTGTCCCGCGACGCTTCTTGCCCTGGCTTCTCTGAACCGGTCCTACAAGACTGTTGGAACCTTGCAGCTGCCTTCTGTGTCCTAGTGCGGAGGGACAGCCCGATTCAACGAGAAGGAGTGGGAATTGAAGAAGCTCTATCAGGAGTTCAAGGAGTTCGCCTTTAGCGGCGACATAGTCGGTCTTGCCGTTGCGTTCGTCATGGCGGCCGCTTTCGGGGCAGTCGTCAACGCACTGGTTGAGTTCGTTGTCATGCCGATTGTCGGCATCATCTTCGGTGAGCCCAGCTTTGACAATCTCACCTGGACGATCAACGACTCCATCATTCTGTACGGGTCGTTCGTCACCGCGCTGGTCAAGTTCTTGGCCGTCGCTCTCGGTGTGTTCTTCTTCATCGTCAAGCCTTACAAGGCCTATCAGGACACGAAGAAGGTCGAGGAAGAGGAAGCTCCCGCAGAGCCTTCCGAGGACATCAAGCTACTGACGGACATCCGCGACTTGCTCCGCAAGTAGCCGGGAAACGATTGTTGCAGGAAAGGGGCCTCCGGGCCCCTTTCCGCATTTGGCGGGAATGAAACCGCAGCTGTGGGGTGTTTCAGCCCAGGACCGCACAGGAGAACGGATGGCTACAGCACGCTGGAACGGAACAGTTCTCGCCGAGAGCGACGAGACGATCATCGTCGACGGCAATCACTACTTCCCTCGCGACAGTCTCAACTTCGAGTTGTTCGCAGAGAATCCGGCGCAAACTCGTTGTCCATCGAAGGGCACCGCGAGCTACTACGACCTCGTCGTTGATGGGAAGGTGAATCCGGGTGCAGCCTGGTACTACCCGGATCCCAAGCCGGCTGCGGCCGAAATCAGAGACCGGGTTGCATTCTGGCGCGGAGTTCGGGTGGAGTGATGCGACGCCGGCTAGGCGCGCAGCCCGGCCGTTGCATTGACCAGCTCACGATGAAGTTGGCGTAGCTGGAAGGGAGACCAGTCCTCCTCGGGAGCCCGAAGGAACGAAGTGAGGTCCTCCCGGTTGTCGAATATCCCGGTCGGCAACGCAAACACGCGGTCCTTCTTGTGGACATAGATGACGCTGCCGCCGCCCTCCGCCAGCAGCCACATCAGGTCGTCGGTGCTGTACTCGCGCCGCATTACGGCCTCGGGTACACCGTGATGGAGGATTGACGCATCGCCCTCGCGTCCCGGTACGGCGCGTTCCAGGTTCTTGCGTCTGCTCTCTTCGGGTTCGACCCAGACATAGAGGATCGCCGCGCGTGCCAGGATCTCATCGTCTAGTTGTGCCAGCGAGTACTGGTAGCCGTACGGGGCCGGGAGAGGGGGTGATGTACCTTCCGGTCCGCCTCGGGCGAACTCGATGACGATGGTCTTCCCTTCTACCCCGGAGGCCACATTCGACTGGCGTTCGTCAATGAGGTCCCTGGCTTCACTCTCGAGAGCGTTGTACAAGCGCTTCTGGGTCATCGGCGGCAGGGAACCGATCACCGGCTTCATTCCGGCCAGTTCTCGAGCATCATCGATACGTCCCAGCAGCCACGATGCCGCATTCCCAACCGCGGGCGGGTCGGTTCCGTCGGCCAGATCGGTGAAATCGAGATTGATCAGCTGGGTGAGAGTGCCCCAGTCTCCTGGATCGAGGAACGGCTCCTCGTCAGATGCGAAGAACACGGGCGGTTCGCCGGCAGCCCGAACCTCCTCGGCGATACGACGCATCATGTGCACGTATGGGTAGTCGTCCAACTGGACGGTCGGCGCAAAGCTCAGATCGTCGCGAGCCATCGTCGGTTCGAGCGACGCAATGTAGCGGCGCAGCTCCGACTTGCCCGAGGCAGGGAGAGCCAGCAACAGCAGGATGTCGATCGTCATCGGCACAACCCTACAACCCGCTCGACAGCCCGGGCCTCCGGTTGGCCCCGGATCGGTCAAGTCTTGCCCGATGCAGTATCGTCAGGCCCGATGTTGCCTCTCCGAATCGTCGAAACCGATCGCCCCGACTTCGATCAACCGATCGTTGAGCTGTGGCGCGAGGACGAATTCGTTGGGATGGTCTTCTGGGACGGTGAGGAGGCCGTAGTCCAGATCTATCCGGACAACGACGGCGACGTGCATGACATTGCCGTCGAGGACATGTTCCGCGTGCTCGAGCTGGCCATGCAGATTGTGATGCCCGAAGATCAGCTCGAAGCTCAAGGTGATGAAATCCTGGCTGCGATCAATGCGGCTGAGCCGGAAGGGACCTGGGACGAAGAGGACCCCTTCACTAGAACCTTGACCGACGAATTCGATGACCAGGTTGTCTATCGAGCGGAGGACGGTGAGGGGTTCTTCGACCGCAAGACGGCGCTCGCCATGCTCGCACGCTGTGATGAGCTCGGTCTGGCGGTAGTGACGATGGACGGGTTTGACCTCGAAGGAGCCGTCCTGATTCCTCGTCCTGAGCTGAGCGTGGCGATCGCGGCGCCCGCCGGTCTGGATTGGGCAGTCCGGGTTGCAGCCGCCAATGCTCAGATTCGAGATGCGCTCGACGGCTGGGATACCCGTCCGACTCTCGTGGCGGCGTTCGTCATCCAGCAAAGCGACGGCGAGACGTTCGTCGCCTAGCTGCACTGCTTCTAGCCCAGCGGTCGGCAAGCTGGCGCCCCAACCCCGCGCGGGTTGTCTTCTGGATTACGTCTCGCCGAAAGGATCTTCGCGGCGGATGTCCGGCAGGTTGCGGCGGCGAGCGACGTTGACCTCGAACACCGCAGCGCGCGGCGCATCCGCTCCGGTACGCGATTGGGCCTCTCCGAGCAGGCGGCGCAAACGGTCGACTTGGGATCGCAGGCGGTTGTTCTCGGTCTGGAGCTCGAGGATGCGGCGCACTCCCTCGAGGTTCACGCCGTCTGCGGTCAGCTCCTGAATGAGGCCCAGCCTCTCGAGATCCTCGTCCGAGTAGCGGCGGGTACCACCGGGTGTCCGGAACGGCTCGATCAGCCCTTTGCGTTCATAGATACGCAGTGTCTGGGGATGAACTCCGGCCAGCTCCGCGGCTACGGAGATGATGTACACGGCATTGCTCTTCTTGGGCATGGTCACACCCCCAGGTGCGATCGTGGGTTGTTGTCGGGGTCTTGGAGGCGGAATCGCTGCAGCAGCTCCTTGCCCTCGTCGGTCAGCTTCTCCGGCACGGTGACACTGACAGTCACCAGGAGGTCACCCCGTTCGCCCTTGGCATCCTCTACGCCATGGTTGCGCACGCGCAGGGTCTTGCCGCTTTGGGTTCCGGCCGGTACCCGCAGCCGCACCTTGCCCTCGAGTGTGGGCACGTCGATGTCGGCACCGAGTGCTGCCTCGACGAACGTGATGGGAACCTCCAGAGTCAGATGCTTGCCGCGACGACCGAAGACCGGGTGGCTCGCTACCCGCACCGTCACGTAGAGGTCGCCGGCGGTACCCCCGTTGCGACCGGGTCCGCCGCGTCCCTTGACCCTGATGCGGGAGCCGTCGGCCACGCCCTTGGGGATCTTGACCTTGACGGTCTGTCCATTGACAGTGATCTGTCGCGTCGTTCCGGCGACGGCGTCGTGGAAGCTGAGATGCATCTCGGCGCTCAAGTCCTCGCCGTTGCGAGCCCGCACACCGCCCGTGCGTCCGAATAGATCGCCGAATCCGCCCAGCAGATCGAACGGCGAGCCGCGCCCTCCACCCATGAGATCTTCAACCCGCACGTACTGCTGGGCTCCGCCCGGTCCGCCAACGAAGTAGCCCATCTGTCTGGCGTGGTCGTACTCCTTGCGCGTTTCGGAGTCGCCGAGAACGTCATATGCCTCGTTCACCTCTTTGAAGCGAGTCTCCGCAGCTGCGTCACCGGAGTTGGTGTCGGGGTGGTACTTCTGGGCGAGTTTGCGG
>JASJEG010000012.1 GCA_030064765.1 Acidimicrobiia bacterium
GGTAGGTGAGTTCGATCATCGAGGCCAGCAACGCCCCGATGATCACGGCGGACCCCACTCGGATCCACATCTGGCGGAGTGGCTCGCCGGCCCGGTAGCGCAGCCAGCTCCTTCCGAACCACAGGGGTATCCCGAGAGTGAGCGCAGTCGTGCCCAGATAGAGACCCGGAAAGAGGGTCAGCGGATGCGAGGCCGGGTTGTAGAGCACAAGCGATACACCGGCCAACACTGCAACCAGCCCGTAGAGGCGGCGCCAGTGCAGGTCTGTCGGCTTGCCGCCGGATGCACGCCGGTACTGATCCACCGTCAGCATTGCCATGGTCACCACCAGGAAGACCATCGCAATCTTGACGAAGGCCATGACTACATTCGGCGGCATGCCGGTCGTGGTACCGAAACGCACAACTGCCCAATGCTCGAGGTAGAAGAGCAAACGGCTGATTGGACGGAAGACTCCTGTTTCGAGATAGGTCGGAATCTCGTCGACGACCTGACCCAGTAGCTGCCAAGGCCGGGAGCCGACCAAGTGCTCCGGCAGGTACATGACATATCGCTCGTCAGCCCATTGCCTGGCCACAAGGGCCGGCAGCGTCACGATCGCCGACAGAACCACCGAAACTTGGATCGACCAGCGCATCACGGGGTTGCTGGGGAATAGCCAACGCTTCCCGGGTGACTGATCCGCTACCTGCGGCGCATCCCTCATAGCTCGCCAGGTTAAACAGCAAGGCGCAATCTCTAGTGGAACACTGGACAAAGCGCGCCGGGTCCAGCACAATCAGCACCGGAGGAACACACCATGAACATGGAAGAGTTCCGGTCGAGAGCCCGGGACATAGTCAATGACGCCACGCTCACCTTTCACCAGCGCCGGCACTATCTCGCTTGGTTGGCAGAGAACGCCCTCGAGTATCCGGAACTGAGCAAAGAGGCGGCCGAGGCGCTCAACAAGCAGATCATCTGCGACCTCTTCGAAGGGTCGGCCCCGTATCGCGGCCGCTACATCCTTCCCGACTATGGCAGGGCACTGCGCAATGGCTCCGAGCACCTCGAACTAGAGCCCCCGCAAGACCTGGATGAGGCCCTCAACTTCCTCCTGATCATGTACACCCAGGTGCCGTCGATCACCGGTTATCCGGTATACCTAGGCGATTTCGACAAGATCCTCGAACCATATGTGGACGACGTCGACGACGAAGCGCTCTACAAGAAACTCAAACTGTTCTGGATCGCGCTCGATCGCATTCTTCCCGATGCTTTCGTGCACACCAATCTCGGCCCGCGAGACAGCCGCATCTCCCGCACCATCTTCCGCATCGAGCGAGAAGCTCTCCAGGTGGTACCCAACATCAGCCTCAAGGTGGACCCCGACCTAACCCCGGACGACCTCATCCTTGACGCCGTGCAGACCGTCTTTGCAACCGGCAAGCCTCACTTCGTCAACCACCCCCTCATGGTGCGCGACCTCGGGGAGGACTACGCAGCAGTGAGTTGCTACAACTCGCTCAAGATCGGCGGGGGTTCGCACACCCTCAACCGACTCAACCTCAAGGAAGTTGCGCTGCTCCACCAGGGCGATATCGACAGCTTCATCCACGACACGCTCCCCCACTACGTTGAACTAAACGCAGAACTCATCGAAGCGCGTATCCGATACCTGGTCGAGGAAGCCAAATTCTTCGAACACGACTTCCTTGCGGTCGAAGGCCTCATCCGCCTGGACCGCTTCTCCGCCATGTACGGCATCTATGGAATGGCCGAGGCGGTGGACCTCCTGTTGGAGGCGGCCGGCAAGCCGGGCCGCTACGGCCACGACGACGCGGCCAACGAGCTGTCCTATCAGATAACCAAGAAGATCGCCGACCTCGTAGCCGCCCGCCCGATGCCTTACTGCGATGGCAACAACGGCAGGGCCTTCCTGCATTCACAATCAGGCATCGACAGCGATCTGGAGGTGACGGCTGGGACCAGGATCCCCATCGGTGACGAGCCGGAGATGTTCGATCACATCAAGGCTGTTGCCCCCCACCATGACCTGTTCCAGGCCGGAGTGAGCGACATATTCCACGTTGAAGACACGGTACGTCGAAACCCCTCCGCGATGGTCGATATCATTCGCGGAGCCTTCAGGGAAGGTATGCGGGACTTCACCTTCAATCTCGCTACGAACGGCTTCATACGCATAACCGGATATCTGGTCAGGAAATGCGATGTCGATCAGTTCGACGAGATGGGTGCCCGGCACGGGAGCACGACGTTCGCGGCAGGGTCGGTGAAGAACTCGCACGTAACTGAAAGAAACGTGAAGCGAGTCCTCAGCCGTGAAAGCAGCCCAAGGGCACCTCAATGACGTAATCCGGTTCAGCGCGGTCGATGGACCCGGTAACCGCTTCGTCGTCTTTCTCCAGGGCTGCAATTACAACTGCGTTGCGTGCCACAACCCTTACACGATCAACGAATGCGACAGTTGCGGTAAATGTGTGGAACCGTGCCCCGAGATGGCTCTCTTCTACGACGGACACAACCAGGTAGCGGTCGACGACGACCTATGCACAGATTGTGATATCTGCATCCAGGTCTGCCCTAGCGACAGCACCCCGCTCAGCAAGATGGTGCGCCTCGAGAGCCTGGTCAGACAGATCGATGAGGTATCGCCGTTCATCTCTGGCATCACGGTGTCCGGCGGCGAGCCAACGTTGCAGGCCGACTTCGTCGCCAGCCTGTTCTCTTCGATCAAGTGCTCCGAGAAGCTGAGTCGTCTGACGACCCTTGTCGACTCGAACGGTTCAGCAAGTCGCGCGGTTTGGGATCGGCTGCTGCCCGTCATGGATGGAGCGATGATCGACCTCAAGGCGCTCGATCCCGACACCCATATCGCAATGACGGGCGCGGACAATGGTCCCGTCCTCGATACGATTCGCTATCTCGCCGAATGGCAGCGCCTCTACGAGGTGCGCCTCCTGATGGTTCCCGGCCGCAACGATTCTCCCGACACGGTCGAGCGCACCGCCCGCTGGCTGTATGACATCGACCCATCGATGCGGATCAAGTTGATCGGCTTCCGCCAGCACGGAGTTCGTCCTCAGTTTGCGGATATCCCCGAGGCCGATCCGCAACACCTCGAGAAGCTCTCCGGGATAATCCGCGGCGTTGGGATCGAAGAACTGGTTCTCGTCTAGGACCGGAACATCTCCCGGTACGAGACCCCTGCCCCAGCCGCAGGCACCTCAGAATTTCCGGCTCAAGGGCACAGGCAATGAGCCGATTCCACTGATGGAACCGATCTAAGGGAAGAAGTGCACAGCTTCACAGGGCAGGTTCATCTGAAGGATGAACCGGATGCAGTCCTCGCGGCAAAGGTCACTGTCGACCTGAATCGCGTGATCGTCCGCGCCGCCGATTCGGAAATCGGCAGTTGGCCCCACGCCGCGATTCGCCTCCAGAAGGTCGACGACAACGTCCACATGACAGCAGACGGGGAGACTCTCGTGCTCAGTCTCGAGAACGCCGGCTTCTTTCTCGACTTGATGGGCGTCAACGACGATCCTCCCTACGCCAAGACCGGTCGCCGCAGTCGCCGGAAGAAGGCGGCACTGATGCCGGAGCCACCTCCCCCTGCCCCCGAAGGTTCGCGCGCCAAGTACGTTGCTGATGACGCGACCGCGGCGAGTTTCAGCGATATGCGTAGCAAGGCGGCAGCGAGCTATCGCGATGACGCCAAGCTCGATTCGCGGCTCGCTCTCGTACTGGGCGGAGCTGCTGCGTTGATCCTGATCGGCGCCGCATTGAACTGGGGATCAGCCCGACTGTTCGACCCTGGGAGCTTCCCGATAGCCAGAACCCTCGCCGGATTCGCGGGTGTCGCCGGCCTCATCGGGCTCTACTTTGCCTACTTCGATCGAGAACGCCTCATTGGCTCGGCGCTGGCCGTCTCAGCCGGTGGGGTACTGCTTGCAATCTTGTACTTCTACATGCGTGCCGCACAGCTCAAGCTGGGTTTCGTGCTGACCCTCGTTGGGGCGGTTGCTCTCGTGCTCGTCGGCGTCTCCGGCATGTCCCCGCGCGGCGAACCAACCCCGCCGGACGAGTCCGGCGACGAATGAGCGATTCCGTCGGCTCAGCCCGGGGCCCAGGCGTGGAAGCGTGGTCCAGCTCGTTCCAGACGGAGCTCCTCGCCAAAGCACTCTGATAGGGACGCGGCCGACAGTGCCGTCTCGATTGGACCGCTGCTCAGCACGCTGCCGCGCGACATCATCAGTATGTGGCTGAATCCGGGCGGAATCTCCTCAACGTGGTGTGTCACCAGGACTACTGCCGGACTCTGTGGATCTGCAGCCAGGTCGCCAAGTGAGGCAACCAGGCGCTCGCGTGCTCCCAAGTCGAGACCCGTCATCGCCTCATCGAGCAACAGGAGCTTGGGGTGAGTCATGAGACTCCTGGCGATCAGCACCCGTTGCTTCTCGCCGGTAGACAGCGTTCCAAAGAGCCGGGCTCCGAGGTGGCCGGCATGCAGCCGCTTCAGCTGCTGCTCGGCGAATTGGATGTCCCCCTCGTCGTACTCGTGCCAGCGCTTGTCCACAAAGGAAGCGTGCTTTCCTGTGACAACAACGTCGAGCGCCGGAAGATCCGAACGCACCAGCTCGGCGGGTGCGGGACCGGCGTAGCCAACTCGTTCTCGCAAGGTGCGCACGTCCACTTTGCCAAAGATCTCGCCGAGCAGACGTACCGTTCCTCGGGTAGGGCCCAGGTAGGTCGAAGCCACCTGCAACATCGTGGTCTTCCCTGCGCCGTTGGGTCCCAACACCACCCAGCGCTCGTGATCATGGACCACCCAGTCGACATCCCGGAGTAGATAGTGACCCTTGCGAACCACCGACACTTTGTCGAGGGCGATGACTTCGGTATTCCGTTGGCCTGACACGCTCGCTCCAATCGGCAGGGTTCGGGTGTCGTTAGGTCTCGCCCGACGCCTGACGCGACGCCCACCAGTCGTCCAGCAAACGGTGCGCCTCTTCCGGTTCGTAGGGTCCGTGCTCGATCCGGTGCTCGAGCAATAGTCGCATAGCTTCCCCGACGGCCGGGCCGGGAGCCAGCCCCAGGTAGTCCATGACCTCGTTGCCATCGATGGGGGGCCGCAGCGCATCTAGTTCCTCTTGCTCGCGCAGTTCGTCGATCCGCTGCTCGAGCTCGTCGAGACGCCGGGCGATTGCCCTTGCCCGCTTCTGGCTGCGGGTCGTGACATCGCATCGCACCAGTTCGTTGAGCCGTGGTAGCAGATCGCCTGCGTCCCGTACGTAACGCCGCACGGCTGAGTCGGTCCAGCCCATCTTGTACGTGTGCGGACGCATGTGGAGAAACACCAGCTGGGAGACGTCCCGTACGGTTTCCTTGGGGAACCGCAAGGCTCGCATACGCTTACGGGTCATTCGTGCGCCGACAACCTCGTGATGATGAAACGACACCCCTTGCGGCCCAAACTCTCTTGTCGCCGGTTTGCCGATGTCGTGAAAGAGAGCGGCAAGCCGTAGCGTTGCATCGGGTGATGTCTTGGCGACCACGGCGATCGTATGAGCGAGCACGTCCTTGTGGTGATGCACCGGATCCTGTTCCAGCTCGAGCGCATCGAGTTCCGGCAGAAACTCCCCCGCCAGCCCGCTCCGTAACATGCCCCACAGCCCATCGGCTACGTGTTCGCCGGTGATCAGCTTGATCAGCTCATCACGAATCCGCTCCGCCGAAATCACCGCAAGCCGCCCCCGCATCGCGGCGACCGCCCCCGCGGCCGCTGCGTCCGGGGCGAAGCCGAGGGTGGCGGTGAAACGGAAGAGACGCAACATCCGGAGCGGGTCGTCACCAAACGAAACCTCGGGATCCACAGGAGTCCGGATCACCTTCGTCGCGAGGTCTGCCAGTCCGTTGTACGGATCGACCATTTCGGGTTCGGCTTCCCGTTTGGCCGGAATCCGAATGGCCATTGCGTTGACAGTGAAGTCACGACGCGAGAGGTCGGTCTCGATGTTGTCGGAGAACTCGACTTTGGGTTTGCGGCTGTCCTCGCGGTAGACGTCACTCCGGAATGTCGTTATCTCGTAGGTCTTTCCTCCCTGAACCGCCCCGATCGTCCCGAACTGCTCCCCTACCCGAAACACGCTGGAGGCCCACCCCGCGACGATGTCTGCCGTCTCCTGGGGAGTTGCGTCGGTGGCGAAGTCGAGATCCTTGGTCGGGACGTCGAGAAACGCATCGCGAACGCTTCCGCCGACGAGATAGAGCTGTTTTCCCGCGCCTGCGAACAACGCAGCAAGCTCGCGAGTCGGCGTTCCCTCGGCGAGCACAGGGACCAGACGCGGCGGGATCATGATTCGCGCCACCGCGCAGCCAACTCGTCGGCATATTCGTTCCAGCGATAGCCGACGTGGGCCTTGATCCACTCCAATTCGAGCTCTGGACGCTTCCGGTAGCCCTCGTACACCTTCTTGACGAGGTCCAGGTTCTCGACAGGTCCTGACTTCCGCTTCCACCCACGCCTTTTCCAGCCTTCCGCCCACTCGGTGATCGTCTTCACGGCGAGATGAGAATCGGAGTAGACGGTGACCGCGGTTCCTTCAGGTACCAGGTCCAGGGCTTCTAACAGCGCAGTCAGTTCCATCCGGTTGTTGGTCGTGTCCGGATCATGGCCGTGCTTCTCGGCAACGATCTCGTCGTCGACGACGTAGACCACGCCCCAGCCACCCGGGCCCGGATTAGGTACAGAGCTTCCATCGGTGAATACGCCGGTGGCTGGTCCGTTGTCGCTTCTACCGGTCGCATTCCCACTCGAGGACGATGCTCGCTGCGGTCTCCTGGCGGCCGCCCGACATCGACTGCATTGCCGGGGCACCCAGCCGGGGTACTGATCTAGGACCCTTTGCGGCAGGGTGAACGAGGCGCCACAGTCACGGCAGCTGAATTCAGGCATAGCCGCAGCGTAATCCGCTGCGCCGAATCCGCCGGACCTAGGACTCGGGACAACCCTGCCGCGGCTTCCTGCTGAGTCCTAGACCCGGGCAGTCTTTCAAGCGGTGCGCAGCCCGGTCTGCTGCGCAGCCATCCTGAAATCAGTCGGATGTGAGGCGTTGCTGAGGGCTTCCTCGAACGTAATCGTGCCATCACGGAACATCTGAAGCAGACACTGGTCGAATGTCTTCATCCCGTAGTAGGCACCCTCCGTCATGACATCTTCCAGTTGCGGGGTGAGCTCAGGATTCATGACATAGTCGAAGGTGCGGTCCGTTTCGGTGAGAACCTCGGTGGCGGGAACCCGTCCGCTCCCGTCCGCTGTGGCGACAAGACGCTGGCTCACGACGGCCTTGACATTGCGAGCGATCCGCAGCCGAATCTGGTGGTGGCGGTGAGGCTCGAATACCTCGATCAGTCGGGTAATCGTCTCGGTTGCGTCGTTGGTGTACATCGCCGACAGGACGAGGTGGCCCGTTTCGGCCGCATAGAGCGCAGCTTCGATCGTCTCCGGGTCGCGCATCTCGCTGATCATGATGACGTTTGGATCCTGCCGGAGTACGCGGTAGAGCCCGTCGGCAAACGACACCACATCGACCCCGACCTCCCGCTGGCTGACGATTCCCATCTTGTCCCGGTGCAGCATCTCGATCGGATCCTCGAGGGTGACGATGCTGACTCGGCGCTTCGAGTTGATCTCATCGAGCATCGCATTGAGGCTTGTTGTCTTTCCAGAGCCGGACGGCCCGCCAACAACCACGAGCCCCCGGTCCTCCCGACACAACCGGCCAACAGCCTCGGGCAATCCGAGTTCGACAAATCCTTTGCTACCGGAAATCACGGCGCGCACCACCAAGGCTATGGACCCGCGCTGGCGGTAGATGTTGACCCTGAACCGGCCGAGCGTGGGGGTGCCGTATCCAAAGTCGACTTCGCTCTCGCTCTCGAAGATGCCTGCGTTCTTCTCATCGAGCAATTCCTGGGACCACTGCTGGGTGTCCTCCGGCCTTACCTTCGGCAACTCCGAGAAGTGCAGGTGCCCATCGATCCGATAAGCGGGCGGCGATCCCACCTTGAGGTGCACATCAGAGGCACCGATCTCGGCAAGCTTGCTGAGAAGGGCATCAAGAGTCGGCAGTTGGTCCATTGTTTCCCCGATTACTCGCTGCAGTCGCTTCGAACACACTCGGTGGTGTCACCAACGTATCGGTAGCGAAGCCACTCAACTTGAAGCGAATCGAGTTGCTGCTACCTCCTTCATTGTGGATGACGGTTTGACCCGATCCCGAGCCGGTTATCGTGTCCTGAGGACGCCCGCGGAGCGGGACGGGAAGCGACCAGGAATCTGATGGCTCTTGCCGATCAGCCAGTCAACCTGAGCCAGCGCGGCACATGGCCGGGAAAGATCACTTTGCGCCGAGGTTGGGCGCGGGCCGAAGCGCGCCCTTGGAATGACGTGGAACCTCAGGCCAGCCTGCGACTATTGCGCGGCGGCGCATCCTTTCTCGGAGCCTGCACTGCCCGCTTGATCACCTTGGGGGCGACTGGGGTCATATCGCCGCCGCTTCCGCTATCGGCGCGCCGCTCCTGGGAGCAAGCTGGTTTCGAGACCTATGTCGACCTGGCCTTGATGCGCCGATCGCTGGAAGAGCCCGGTCCCGCGCCCGACCATTTAGTGGTCGAGAATCCCGAATGCCCGCTGGAAGACCTGCTGGAGATTGATGCGGCCGCGTTCCCGCCTTTCTGGAGGTTCAACAGGGAAGGTCTCGAAGAAGCCATTCAGGCCACCAGCAGATCAACCACGCTGACGATCCAGGGTGGCGACGGAAACCCAATCGCATATGCCGTGGTCGGCTTCGGCAGCGCAATCTCGTATCTGCAACGGGTGGCCGTCTCCCCGGAGTGGCAGGGCCACGGCATGGGTCGCTCTCTGGTGAGGGTTGCCGCCCGCAAGGCCCGCGGGGCCGGAGCGAAGGCGCTCCTGCTCAATACACAGACTGACAATGACCCGGCAATCAAGCTTTACGAGGACGAGGGGTTCGTCAGGCTGCCCGAGCCTCTAACCCTTCTTCACAGCGCCGATTAACCTCCTGAGCCAGTCGACGACTGACAGGTTCCTTTGGCACCACAGCTCCCTGATCGCTACCAAACCCAAGTCCGGCTGGGACGTGACGGCGACATCGACGAGTGGCTCGCAACAGATACCGCTCTTGACCGACCCGTGCTCATTCGGGTTCTCGATGCTGATGCCAGCCAGGCCAGGATCGCGGAGTTCGTCGCGGCCACCCGCGGGGCGGCCCAGGTAGAACATGTGCACCTAGCCGGGGTGTACGAGGTGCTCGAGTCCTCCGCCGGCGGCGCCTACGCCGCCATCGAATGGAACGGTGGCGTTTCTATTGCCGATCGATTGGCAGCCGGAGAGACCTTGCCGGTCTCGGAGTTCTTGCCAAACGCAGCAGGACTCGCGGAGGGATTGGCCGCTCTCCATGCCGCAGGCGTGACCCACGGTGCAATCGATCCCGGGGCCATAGTCTTTTCCGCAGCCCATCCGGCCAAGCTCAGCTCGTTCGGTCGCAAGCGCTCGACCCGCCAAGCTCGGGACGACACTGCGGCGCTGGCGCACGCGCTGCGCATCGCGGTCACCGGCTCAGCCAGCCCGGTGATCCGCCCCTCCCACCTGGTCGAGGGATTGCCGCCGGCAGTTGACAACGCTCTCCACCGAGCTTCCCGCGGGGACTACGACGCGGCAGCTCTCGGGACCGCACTACGTGCGATACCGTCCGCACCACCGCCGGCGCGGCGCGCCGGTTGGTCGTGGCGCTGGCTCATCCCGGCGGCCATGCTTCTCGTCAGCGCCATCGTGCTCGCCGGGGTCGGCTTGGCCATTGACGTCGATCCGGATTCACCGTTTCTCTTCCCGGCAACACCGCCGATTGCCCGTGAAGTGACCACCACGACAACGACGCTCCCGCCGCAAACCACGATTCCCGAGCCCACCCCCGGGGCGCTCACCGCACAACCCTCCGTATATGACCCGTTTGGGGATCAGAGCGAAAGGGAAGGAGATCTGCCCAATCTCGTAGACGGAGATCCGGACTCGACCTGGCGAACCGAGCGGTACTTCGACCCGCTGCCCCTGATCAAGGAAGGCGTCGGAGTCACCTTCGTCGTCGGAGGGGCGCCGGGCATGATCGAGTTCCGGGCAACCCCGTCGACCGGGTACTCCATTCTGTGGGCGGAAACGGTGCCTGCGGAGTTCGCGGGATGGGAACCCATAGGCTCCGGAACGGTGCTCGACGCCCCCGCCACGCTGCAGCTCCCCGACAGGGACGGCGGCGTATGGTTGTTGTGGTTTACCGACGTGCCCGAGCAGGCACCAGACGAGTTCTACACGGTGGTCGCTGAGGTGACTTTCGTGCCATAGGCACGTGCCACCCCGGCCTAAGAGTGACACGCCGGTCCGATCGCGCCAGAATCACGCGCATGACGAGCAGGGCCGCCGAGGACATCGAACTCCTCAACCGGTATCTGGGTGGTGATGTCGCCGCCTTCGATGAGCTCGTGCGAGCTCATGAGGATCGGGTTTTCGGGATCTGCTTACGCATGATGCAAGACCGGGATGCGGCGCTGGATGCGGTTCAGGAGACCTTCATCACCGTCTTTCGCAAGGCCGATCGCTATCAGGCCAAGGCCGCGTTCAGCACCTGGCTCTACCGAGTGGCGGTCAACACCTGCTACGACCAGCTCCGCAAGGCAAAGCGGCGCCGGACCGACCCTATTCCGGAGGCAGTGGATCCCGCCGATCCGAGGAGCGATGACCCGCTCCGCGCCGCTGAGTTACGGCCCGATATCGAGAAAGCGTTGGCTGCCGTTCCAGAGGACTTCCGTTCTGCGGTGATCCTCGTCGACCTCGAGGGCTTGGCATTGGAACAGGCGGCCGAGATACTCGGTGTCCCCATTGGAACGATCAAGTCACGCGTATTTCGGGGAAGAAAACTGCTGGCCAAAGACCTCGGGAACCTCAGAGCAGGTTCGCAGCATCCAAGGGACGAATGAAGATGCACGAACACGACCACGACCTCATCATGGCGCTCGCCGAGGGATCTCTCGATCCTGAGGCGGCGGCGCGCGCCGAGGCGACCGTAGGTGCATGCGATGAGTGCCGGACCGATCTCGAGCTGCAGCGGCTGGCCCTGGAAGCGCTGCACGATGCCCCGGCGGTCTACCTGACGGCTGCGGAATCGGCCCGCCTCCACGATCAACTCCACCGCGAGCTGCGGGTCATGCCGGCGGCGCCGGTGAGGGCCAGAGTGCGCCCCGCGTGGAGTCGGTGGGTAGCAGTGACCGCAGGTACCGCAGCCGTGTTCCTTGCGACATTTCTCGTCCTCCCCAACCTCCTCGGTGGCGGAGACGATGCCGACACAGTTGCCTTTGAGCAGGTAGCAGACGACCTCGACGGCGGAGCCGAAGCCGACATGGCAACCAGCGAAGCGGCGGCCGAAGCCCCAACAGCCGCCGCCCCCTCTGATGATGCCGCTGACCGATTGCTCGGTGCCGAGGCGCCAGAAACGACCGCGGCACCGCAGATCGCTGAAGACGGAGCCGAAAGCCTCAACTTCTACCTCTCCTATGTTGGCCAGGGCAGCCTCAGCGAAGAACTGAGACTCGAGATCGTCGATCAGCTAGCAGCAGATGAGGGTGCTTTTGCAGAATCGTTAGACGCACTGAAGCGGGTCGAGCCCGGTTGGGCCAGCTGTGTTGCCGAGCTGTTCCCCGCGGACGAGACGGTTTCGGCGATACCTCAGATAGTAGGTCTGGTCGCCGATGAGCTGGGTCAGGAGCGCCTATTGGTTGCCCTGGTGAACAACGCGGACCCCGCCGATCTGACGCTGGTTTCAATCACCGTTCCCGAGTGTGAGATCTTCGAGACTCTCCCCTAGCGAGCTTTCTAGATCGTGACGCTTGCCGGCTGACTAATCTCCGTGGGGATGAACGACTACCCAAGCCAAATCGCCGACATGCTCGAGGACGTGGCCGACAAGGCCCGCTCGATGACGGTTGATCGAGTTGCAGGATGGGCGAAATGGGCCGGAGCGGGCATATTCGCTGCGTTCCTTGGTCTCGTGCTGGCCATCTTCATGACTGTGGGCCTGGTGCGTTTGCTCGCCGGCCTGGTCGGGATGCAATGGGCATACACCATCATCGGGGGATTATTTGTGGTCATCGGGATGTTCTTATGGAGGCTTCGCCTTCCCCGTGAAGCCGCACAGGATTGAACCTCGAACGACGCTGATCCGTCGCTAGAAAAGGACTGGAAGATGACTGAGAAGGTCGTGATCATCGGCTCGGGGCCTGCCGGCCTGACCGCTGCCGTGTACACGGCGCGCGCCGACCTGCGTCCGCTGATGATCGAAGGGATGGAACGGGGCGGGCAGCTCATGTTGACCACCGACGTCGAGAACTACCCAGGCTTCCCGGATGGAATCATGGGACCCGAGTTGATGGAGAGTTTCCGCAAGCAAGCAGAACGCTTCGGCACTCGCATCATGAGCTCCGATGTGACCAAGGTGGACTTCTCGTCACGGCCATTCAAGGTCTGGGTAGACGAGGACGAGTACCAGGCCGAATCTGTGATCATCTCAACCGGCGCCTCGGCCAGGTGGCTTGGTCTCGAGAGCGAGACCCGGCTGCGCGGGCACGGTGTTTCCGCGTGCGCAACCTGTGACGGATTCTTCTTCCGCGGCAAGGAGATCGCAGTTGTGGGCGGCGGCGACAGCGCCGCCGAGGAGGCCCTGTTCCTAACCAAGTTTGCATCCAAGGTCTATCTGATCCATCGCCGCGACGAGCTGCGGGCCTCCAAGATCATGGCCAATCGGGTTCTCGAGCATGACAAGATCGAGGTCATTTGGGATACGGTTGTAGAGGAGGTCATCGGCGATGACCTCGTCACCGGGCTGGAGCTCTACAACCGGGTGACGGAGGAAAGGTCCGAGCTTGCCGTTGAGGGCCTATTCCTGGCGATTGGGCACGACCCCAATACCAAGATATTCCAGGGAATCATCGATCTCGATGAGCAGGGCTACATCCTCACCGGAACGAACACTATGACCTCTGTCCCCGGTGTCTTCGCTGCGGGAGATGTGACAGACCATGTATACCGTCAGGCGATCACAGCCGCCGGCATGGGTTGCCAGGCCGCAATCGATGCCGAACGCTGGCTGGACGAGCAGGAGAACTAGGGAATGCGTTGGCAGGTCGCGGAGTTGGCTTCTGCAGATCGCAACCGAGCAACTATCAGGAGGTGACGGCCTGCGGGCGCAGTCATGGCAGATATGACAGTTACAACAAACGACGCGGGCTTCAGCGAGCTCATCAGCTCCGAGACACCGGTGCTGGTTGATTTCTGGGCAGAGTGGTGCGGACCGTGCAAGATGATGGAACGGCCGCTGGCGGAACTCGCCGAGGAGAAGTCCGGCAAGTTGACGATTGCCAAGCTCAACGTCGACGACAACCCGCAGACCGCCATGAGCCACGAGGTCATGAGCATTCCGACCATGATCCTGTTCCAGGGCGGTCAAGAGAAGAAGCGCTTCGTCGGCGCCCGCTCCAAGAGTCAACTCGAAACGGAGCTGGCGGATTACGTCGGTTGATCAACAAGTGTGAGACGATGGGGCCGTGAGGCTCTACCGAATAGGCGATGACGGTGAGGCGGTCCGGGACATCCAGGACCGTCTCGCCGCGCTCGGGTTCAACCCGGCCCAAGACAGTCGCGGCGGGTTTGGTGAGGCCACTGCGGCTGCGGTATCGGCCTTCCAGGCAAAACGAGGCCTCTGGGTGGATGGCATAGTCGGGCCGGATACCTGGCGAGCACTCGTCAGCGCCGGATACCAGCTTGGGAGCCGCATGCTGTACCACCGAGTGCCGATGATGCGTGGAGACGATGTTGCCGATTTGCAGCGCCGCCTCAACTCGCTTGGGTTTGATGCCGGTAACGTCGACGGGATCTTCGGGCCCGACACCCTGCGGGGTCTGCTCAACTTCCAGTCGAACCGCGGACTCGCCGAAGATGGCGTCCTCGGATCTGAGGTAGTCGACGAGCTCAGCCTCATGGCGCGCGCCACGAGCAAACCCGGACGCGAGATCGTCCGCGATCACCAATGGCTCGAATCGCTCCCCTCCACGATTGCCGGCCAGCGCATCTACATCGATCCCTTCTGCCGGGACGAAGAAGAAGCATCCGCTACTTGGGGTCCCGCCATCTATCTTTCCACAATTATCCAGGCACATGGTGCACAAATCGCACTGTCGCGCAGCGTTGACACCGCACCGCCTGAGCGAGTGAGGGCGCTGCGCGCCAACCGACTCGGAGTGGACCTGGTCATCTCGCTGTGCCTGCCGCGAGACGGCAAGCCGGGCGTCTTCTTTTTCGCATCGGAGTTGAGCAAATCACACGCCGGCGAATCCTTGGCGGAACGGATTGGGGGCCTGCTTGATATCCCCCGAGAGGGAAGGGCCATACCGATTCTCAAGAACACGCGCTCCCCCGCCGTTGTTGTGGCAATGCCCGATCCCAGCGAACGCGCCACCACCGCAATCGCACAGGGCTTGATCAGCCTCTTCGCCGATCCCGCCGACGACTGGGTGGCAGCTTCTGACTAGCTCAGTAGTCGGTAGATGCGCTCGAGATCATCCAGCGAGGCGTATCTGATCGACACCTTCCCACCACGCTTCCCGTGGGATATCTGAACGGCGGTGCCGAGACGCTCACCAAGACGGTCCTCGAGTTCGATGATTGCCGCCGGTCGTGGCGGCTTGACCCGGGCTGGGCCGCTCTTGGTCGGTGTCGAGCGCTTTCTGACAGCGTCCTCCACCTGTCGCACCGACCAACCCTCCTCAACAACACGTTCTGCGATGTGGACGGCGTACGCCTCGTCCTCGATCGCAAGCAGAGTGCGGGCGTGTCCGGCTGCGAGAGTTCCATTCCCCACCATGAACTGAATCGCGGCGGGCAACTGGAGCAGCCGTAGCGTGTTTGTGATGGCGCTGCGGCTCTTGCCGACCCTCTGGGCCACCACCTCATGGGTTAGCCCAAAATCTTCCAGGAGTTGCTGGTAGCCGCCGGCCTCCTCGAGCGGCGAGAGGTCCTCCCGTTGCACGTTCTCGATCAGCGCTTCGGTGAGGCTCCCCGTGTCGTCAACCTCTTGCCCCTGGATGATCGCCGGGACCTCGGTCAAACCGGCCAGACGAGCTGCGCGGCAGCGCCTTTCGCCGGCGATCAGCACGTAGCGGTCCTCGAGCGTACGTACCACGATCGGCTGGAGGACGCCGACCGCCTTGATCGATTCGGCCAGCGAGGCGAGCGCTTCCTCGTCAAATAGGGTACGTGGCTGTTGGGGATTGGGGTCGATCAGTTCGAGAGGTATGTTGCTGAACCCAGCCTGCGGTCGATCTACGGGTAGAAGCGAGTCGAGGCCCCTTCCCAATCCACTCTTACGTGCGGCCATGACGCCTCCTGAACTCTCGAGCTAGCTCGCGGTAGGCGATGGCACCCCGCGACATCGGATCGTACGCCTCGATGGGCTCGCCGTACGAAGGTGCTTCCGATAGCCGTACGGTCCGAGGAATAACTGTCTTGTACGTGGTCTCGCCAAAGTGCTCTCTCACCTGGTGTACCACATCCGCCGAGAGGGTGGTTCTACCGTCGAACATGGTGAGGATTACGCCCTCAACCTCAAGTTGAGGGTTGAGGGATTGCTGCACCAGCTGCACGTTTCTCATCAACTGGCTGACTCCTTCCAGTGCGTAGTACTCACACTGGATTGGAATGGTGACTTCGTTCGCTGCAGCCAGCCCGTTGATAGTGAGTAAACCAAGAGAGGGCGGACAGTCGATAAGAACAAAGTCGTACTCGTCGGTAATCGGCTTCAGGGCTGCGGCAAGTCTCATTTCACGCGAGAAGATCGATACAAGCTCGATCTCCGCCCCGGCAAGCTCGATAGTGGCCGGCACGACATAGAGATCCTTGACCGAAGTCGGCTCGATAGCGTCGTCGATTGGCGCCTCGTCGATCAGAACCTCGTAGGTTGACAACTCGATGTTGGCTCTGTCGATCCCCAGCCCCGACGATGTATTGCCTTGAGGGTCGAGGTCGACAATCAGCACCTTCTCCCCCTGTAGCGCAAGGCCTGCGCCCAGGTTGATGGCTGTTGTTGACTTGCCCACACCACCTTTTTGGTTGGCGATTGCGACTATGGTCGCATCGACCTCGGTAGTCATGTAGTCAACTCCCGTTTTGAATCGCCTCAATCCTAAGGAGTTGGACCTTTGTGTCAAGGATCTTGTCAGGGACGGAAACCGTCTCGGCCCTCAATCCTGCGGGAAGCCCGGCGGTCCACGGGCTATCACCCGCCCTCGACACACTGATGTTGGCGACCCCGCCGGGCTCGAGCAGATGTTTCACGTGAATCATCAACTCCTTGGCGGGAATTGCGGCTCGGGAAACTACGAAGGGGTAGCGTCCCTCTAGCGAGTCCAGGCTTCTGTGGATAACTGCACAGTTCTGCAAACCCAGTACCCGTATGGCTCGTCTCAGCAGGTCACAGCGCCGCCCTGACTTATCCACAAGGTCGAAGTCTGTCTGTGGATTAATGATCGCAAGCGGAACACCTGGCAGCCCAACTCCGCTCCCAATATCGAGACATGACAGCCGATTGGCCAGGCCGTGCCCAAAGATCAGCGAGTCGGCGATATGTCTCTTCCAGATCCTGTGGCCTTCGTTGGGACCAATTCCGCCGGCTACGATCGCCTCTTTGACTAGCCAGCTTCGATACTGCTCCAGCTGGTAGATCTGCTCCCGGGTAGGGTCTGCGCCAATCCATTGCGCTGCCCCAATGGCCGTCTCTACAGAATCAGGCCCCGCATTGCCTTTGCGGGGCCCGGGATTCCTCACGATCGGCTTTGCCTAGTCGTCAGCAGGAGCCACGACCACCGACCGATTGGGGTCCTCTCCCTCCGAATAGGAACGAACACCGTCGATCTCGGCGATCGCATCGTGAACTACCTTCCGATCTGCCGCATTCATCGGCTCCAGCATCGCCTCGCGACCGTCCTCTTTGACCGTTTCTGCAAGCCGACCCGCATAGATCTTCAATGCCTCCCGACGACGAGCGGCATATCCTGCAATATCAAGCCGCATCCGGGGCGCTCCGAAGGTCTTTCTCTGGATTACTGTTCTCGTGAGTTCATGAACCGCTTGCACCACGGCGCCCTTACGCCCTACCAGCGCCTCGGTTTGCTCCCCATTGATGTCGATAAAGAGGATGTCGTCTTCGACCCGTGTCTCCACGTCCCCTTCTAGCCCGAAGGCCTCGAGCAAACCCTCCGCAAACTCCTTTGCGACCTGCGCCTGCTCCTCGATATCGGGCTTTTCATCAGGTTTTGTGTCCACGACAACCTTCTTGGCTTCTACTTCACCGGAGACAGCAGGCTTCGGCCGGCTACGTCGGTCTCTTCCTTCGTTCTGGGCCTTGCCCTTGCCTTGTGGCTTTGCCTTTGGCTTCTGGCCACCTTGGCCGCTTGACGCCTTGGTGGTCGGCTTGGGCGGCTTCGCCTTTGCGCTGCCCGGCTTCTTTTCGGCCCGGGAACCACCCTTACCACCGCGTCCTCGCCGGCGTCGCTTCTTTGGTTTGAGCGTCACCCGCACCCGGGCTTCTTGGCCACCAATGCCCAGGAAGCCCTTCTTGGGCTCTTCAACAACCTCGATGTCAACCGCATCCCGCGATGTCACCTCGAGGGCACTCATCGCCTCATCGATGGCCTCGTCGACGGTCTTGCCGACCGCCTCAACCCACTCCATACCTACTTCCTCCTGCGCCGATTGCGCTTCTTGCTGGCGTGCGGCGAGGGGCCGCTCCGCTTTGGGGTCTCAGGGGGAGGTTCGCTCTCTTTGGCGTTCTTGCCCTCAAACCCGGTGTCGTCGTCATCCATGCGGAATATGACCGCCTGCTGACCGATTCGGAATAGATTGGAAACCGCAAAGTAGAGCACAAGACCGGCCGGGAATCCCCAGGAAATAACTCCCAGGAAAAGCGGCATGATCTTGGCAACGGTTTGCATCTGCTGCGCCTGCTTGTTCTCCTGTTGCGAGTCGTCGCTCTTGCGCCTTCGGGTCATCTGGATTGACTGGTAAAATCCGGTAGCAACAACCACCAGGACCAGCACTAGGTAGGGAATTGCCTCCACCCAACCCGCATCCGTTGCTGACGACGGTGACAGCAACATATCCATCCCTAGGAACTTCGTGTTGCCTTCGATCAGCGCTTCGGCGAGCTTCGAATCGGCCGGAATGATGTCGCTGGGGTCGAGCACGGTTGGATCTGAAGCGCTCGGGCCAACCCGCAACACCTGGAAAAGGGCAAACCAGATGGGCATTTGAATGATGAGGGGAAGACACCCGGCCGCCGGGTTGACCCCGCGCTCTTGGTAGAGCGCCATCATCTGCTTGTTCATTTCCTCCCGGTCGTCCTTGTACTCCTTCTGGAGCTTCTTGATGTCCGGTTGGATCTCCTGCATTGCCTTCATCGAACGCGTCTGCTTGAGCGTCAATGGGAAGAGCAGCAGCATGACTATCAGCGTCAGCAGGACGATGGCTACGCCGTAGTTGTTGGGCCAAACGTTGAACAACAGCGCCAGCAACTGGCCAAGTGGGGGAGCGAGGATGGTGAATGGATTCACGACGAGGTGCCTTGTGGGGATGAGGTTGTCTCGGACCTACGGCCCGGGGGTACCGGATCGTAGCCGCCATCGTGCCAAGGATGACATCGGGATAGCCGGCGTACCGCCAGCCACGAACCCTTTAGCAAGCCGTGCACCCGCAATGCATCCTGGGCATACTCCGAACAAGTCGGTCGATAGCGGCAGTTGTCGCCGAGCAGCGGTGACACAAAGCGCCGATAGAGGCCCACCAGGCCGTGCGCCCAAAACGCGGGCTGATACGGCTTGAGCTTCATACTTTCTCCTCGGTTGCGCCCGGTTGCGCGACGCCGCTTCTGATCCAATCGACCAAGCGGGGGAATTTGGCGGTGAGCACGCCCCGCTCAGCTACAAGAACATACACGGTATTCGGTTTCAACTCGCAACGAGAAGCCGCAGCACGCAGCCGACGCTTGGCTCGATTGCGGGCTACTGCCGAACCGACCTTCCTGCCCGCAACCACGCCGAGTTGCGGCTCGCCGGTCTCGCCTTCGAGTGTGATCACCGTTACCGCACCGCAGCGACGCCGCACCCCCTGTCGGTAGGCGCGCGCAAAGAGATCTCGTCCGCGGAGCGATCGATAGCTCTGACTCTGCACGGTGAAGGTCAGATCAGGCCGAGAGGCGATGGCGGCCCTTGGTTCGGCGACGCTTGACTACTGCCCTGCCGGCGCGGGTCCGCATGCGGGAGCGGAAACCATGCTTGCGCTTGCGGCGGCGGACATTCGGTTGATAAGTGCGTTTCATGACAAAGAAGTCCCGATCGGGGGTGTGGGGTGGCGCTAGGTTACGAAGCAGTGGCCCTCCCGTCAAAGGCACGCCAAGTCCTGCTCGAGGCAGTGTGCCCCCGATGGAGACCGACTGCGCGTCCCGGCGGCGCGTCCAACCGCGAAAAGTTCGCCTTCCCCGCGAAAGAAAGGCATAGCCAACAATCCGCAACGCAGCCCATTCGCGGACAAACGTGCACTGCACCTGACTTGCCGTAATCCATTGTTGCACAACAGATTTCGCTGGGATAGCTATCCCGTTGTTGGTGTGGATAAGCTCGGTTTTGCCGGTCTTGTATCTTCGCCGAAGTGCTCCATATACTCGCTCGGCGGACTGGAATCCGGTCGGCAACTTCCCAGAGGCACTAACAGACAACTCGCGCCGCCAGCAGGCTTCTCCACAGTTGTGGATAGCTGTGTGGATGGTGTGATCGGGCTTATAGGACGGCATCGCCGACATATGACATACGGACACACCCAGCCGCTGCCATCGCAGTGGGACAGCTTCAACCAGGTTGTACAAGACGAGCTCTCGATCGGTGCATGGCAAACGTGGATTGCGCCGCTGCGGGTAGAGCACACCGAGTCGGCGTTGACCCTCGAGGCCCCGAGCGAGTTCCATCGCTCCTGGGTCAGGGACCGATATCTGGGAGCGCTCCGCAAAGCGACTGCATCGACATACGGCCCCGATGTAGAGATCCACCTGGCCGTTGCCGACAGCGCGACGCTCGACCAGAAGCCCGACGAGAACAGGTACCCAACTCGGGAGACTCGGAAGCGTCCAACCCAGCAGCAGCTGCCGCTCGATGGTGAGACCGGACTGATCTCCAAATACACGTTCGACAACTTCGTAGTTGGGTCCTCTAACCGCTTCGCCAATGCCGCCGCCATGGCCGTCGCAGAGCAACCCGGGAGCCAGTACAACCCCTTGTTCATCTATGCCGACGCCGGCCTCGGCAAGACCCACCTCCTGCATGCAGTCGGTCATCACCGCCGCGAGCTGGCGCCAAAGGCCGTTGTTCGCTATGTCACCTCAGAGCAGTTCTTCAACGAGTTCATCAACGGGATCCGGCGTAAGCGGATGGACGAGTTCAAGGCTCGCTATCGCACGATCGATGTGCTGCTACTCGACGACGTCCAGTTCTTCGACGGCAAGGAGCAGATCCTCGAGGAGTTCTTCCACACCTTCAACTCGCTCTATGAAGCGGACAAGCAACTCGTCATTACCTCCGACCGCCACCCGCGCCACCTGACCACCCTCGAAGATCGGCTGCGCAGCCGATTCGAGTGGGGTCTATTGACCGACATCCAGGCGCCTGACGTCGAGACCCGCCTAGCCATCCTTCGCAGTAACGCTGAATATGCTCCCGCACCGGTACCACAGGATGTTCTGGAGTTCATCGCCGAGAGTGTCTCGACCAATATCCGTGAGTTGGAGGGTGCTTTGACCAGGGTCACTGCATACGCAGCTCTCACCCACGAAACGATCACGCTCGACATGGCTCAAGAGGTGTTGCGTGATCTCGTGTCGGTACTCGGTACCAAGCCCTTGACCTGCGATGACATCATCAACCGGGTCGCCTCGTTCTGCGGACATACCCGGGACGACCTGATTGGTCCCAGCCGCCGCCAACCGCTGGCGCGGTACCGACAAGTTGCAATGTATCTCTGTCGCGAATACACCGACCTATCGCTTCCCAAGATCGGTAAGGCCTTTGGAGGCCGCGACCACACGACCGTGCTGCACGCGGTCGACAAGATCCGGGCTCTCATGCAGTCCGACGCGGATGTGTACAAAGATGTGACCTCGCTATCGCATGACTTGAGGACAACCTGATGTTCTCCACAACGCGATGGCTGCCTGAGGGACCCCTTGTGGAAACCGCACGTGTTGTCCACACCGGCTGTGGAGTCGAATCGCTAATGATCCCGGGGATCTTTGACGCATACCCACAATCCACAGCACCAACTACTACGACTACTCTTTTGAATCTATAAAGAATGGAAGAAGAGGGACCGAACTGTGCGTATCAGAGCTGAAAGAGATGACCTTGCCGATGTACTCACCCGTGCAGGTAGGGCAGTAGGAAGCCGATCGGCACTGCCGATTCTGCAGGGGTTGCTCTGCGAAGTTGCCGGGGGCACCTTGACGGTGACCGGTACGGATACCGAGATCACAATCCAAACTGCGCTGCAAGTCGAGGTACTCGAAGAAGGAAGCACTGTCGTCCCCGCAAAGCTCGTCGGCGAGGCGGTCCGCAAGCTTCCGGCGGGAGCAGTGTCATTCGCCGCCGCCGATGGCGAGGTTGAGATCACCGGCAGCGGCCCGCGCTTCAACCTGCGTGAATTCGACGTAAACGACTATCCAGATGTCAACCGGGGCAGCGTCGCCGGGGGAGTGGAGATGGATGGGGAGCTTCTCATCGCAGCCCTGAGCCAAGTCGGGATTGCAGCGTCCACTGATGACGGCAGGCCAACGCTAACGGGCGTGCTCTTCGAGACCGAAAGCGATCATCTTCGATTGGTGGCGACGGACTCCTACCGGTTAGCCGTGCGCGACGTTCCGGCTGCTGCCGGGGTAGCGACGACCCTGATCCCTTATCGAGCACTGCGAGAGCTCGGCCGCACTATCGGTGCCGAGAAGATGGCGGTAGCGATCGGTGAGCGGGAAGGGACCTTTGGTTCTGATCGCGGGCAGATGACGGCACGCGTCATCGAGAGTTCGTTTCCCGACTATCGCCGCCTGCTGCCGGATGACTATCCCAACAAGCTCCTCATCAATCGCGAGGCGCTGCTCGATGCGGTGGGGCGGGCATCTCTCGTTGCCGAAGATCACATACCGGTCCGGCTCAGCCTCGGGGCCGGCGGTGTTGAGCTCAGCGTCACCCGCCAGGACGTTGGCGGGGAAACGGAGTACATCGAGGCGAGCTACGACGGCGAGGACATGGTTATCGCCTTCAATACGCGCTACCTGACGGACGGGGTGGCCGCCATGCAATCCGAGAACCTGGTGCTGCAGACCATCAATCCTCTCAAGCCGGGTTTGCTGACGGCGGACGACGACGACGCCTTCCGCTATCTGCTGATGCCCGTCCGGCTCTAGCTGCATCTAGGTAGCTGCGTGCACCTCGAATGGTTGGAACTCGATGATTTTCGTAGTTATCGCTCTTTGCGATTCGAGGCGGACAGCGGCATCAACGTTCTGATTGGGCAGAACGGTGCGGGCAAGACGAATGTCCTCGAGGCTGTCGGCTATCTGTCCCAACTCAAGTCGTTCCGGAGGACCCCCGACGCTGCTCTGATTCGGGCGGGCGCGGAGAAGGCGATTGCTCGCGGCAGCTTCCGTGACCGGGGGAGCACGATCGACATTGCCGTCGAGATACCCGTGGAAGGTCGTCGCCAGGTGCTGGTCAACGGGAAGCGTCCGGTCCGCTTGAGCGACGTGGCAACAAGTGCCCCGGTGGTCGCGTTTCTCCCGGATGACCTCGATCTGGTGAAGAAGGGACCTGCACTTCGCCGCGAGTACCTGGACGACCTCGGGACCCAGTTGGTCCCGACAGTCGGTGCCGACCAGCGTGAGTTCGAAAAGGCCCTGCGGCAACGCAACACGCTACTGAAGCAAGAGGGGCGGAATGCAGACACGATGACACTGGACGTGTGGGATGCACGTCTCGCAGAGTCGGGGGGCAGAGTCCTTGCCAACCGGCTCCGTCTCCTGGGGCGACTCCGGGACTTGCTCAGCGCCGCCTACCAAACGGTAGGTGGAGAACAAGGAGAGGTGCTGCTACCGACCTACCGCTCGGCTTGGATCGATGTCAGCGAAATCAGTGCGGGAATGGATCCTGACCATCGGACCCTCGCTGAGCGGTTGATGAAGGCCCTAGGGCAGCGCCGGGGTCGCGACCTCGAAGTGAGATCCACCAGCGCGGGACCGCACCGCGACGACCCTGGGTTCTTGCTCAATGGTCGGGACGTTCGGGTCCAGGCGAGCCAGGGCGAGCAGCGCTCAGTCGCGCTGTCGCTGCGTGTTGGGGCATACCAGTTGCTCGATAAGCGGCACGGGCGGCCACCGATTCTGCTCCTGGACGATGTTTTTTCCGAACTAGACCCAAGTCGGGCTGAGGGTGTCACCGCATTGCTGCCCCGGGGCCAGGTTTTTGTCACAAGCGCACGCGACGATGAGGTTCCTGATATGGGGAGGCGGTGGCGGGTCGTCGGGGGAGCGATCGTATGAAGAAGGCCAGCCCATGAAGAACCCTTGGACCGGTGAAGACCCCGACCGGGGTCTGGAGTTGCTGGACGACGCCCTCGAGGCGGTTCTGGAGCGGGTGACCGAGGGGAAGCTGGCGGCCTTGGAAGTCCTGAAGCAGGGGTGGGTCGAGGTCGTCGGCCGGGACGATGCGGCTCGTTCCCGACCGGCCCGACTGGAGAAAGGCATATTGCTCATCGAGGTCGCCGATGGAGCCACCGCATCGAAACTCCGCCTTCGGCAGACGAAGATCAAGGGTGCACTCGAGCAGCTGGCCGGGCGCGACGAGATCGCCCAACTCAAGTTCCGCGTGAGGCGTTCCCGGACACCGTCGGAGGGGGGCTGAATGGTCCCGAAAACGCCCGGTTACGCTGGGTTTTCGCCTATAATGACATCCTTGTTAGTTGACGCCGCAAACCACTGCCCGGCGACTTCCGCCAGAAGTCGCTACGGCGCTTAGGAGTCCCTTTTGAGCAAGCCAAGATTGTCGTCCGCCGCGTCCTACGGCGCCAAGGACATCACCGTCCTCGAGGGGCTCGAAGCCGTCCGAAAACGCCCCGCCATGTACATCGGATCGACGGGCCCGAAGGGCCTGCATCACCTCGTGTGGGAGGTCTTGGACAACGCGGTCGATGAGGCAATGGCGGGTTTCTGCACCAGGATCGACCTGACGCTCCATATGGATGGCAGCGTCGAAGTACACGACAACGGCCGCGGCATCCCGGTCGACAAGCATGCCAAGACCAAGCAACCGGCACTGACCACAGTGCTCACGGTGCTCCACGCCGGCGGCAAGTTCGAAGCGGGGGCGTACACCGTCTCCGGTGGCTTGCATGGCGTGGGAGTCTCGGTTGTGAATGCGCTGTCGACCAAGGTGGAGGTCGAGGTCGTTCGTGACGGGTACCACTGGACACAGTCGTTCTCCTATGGCACCCCGACCGCCAAGCTCAAGAAGGGCAAACCGGGCAAGCGCACCGGAACGACACTCCGCTTCTGGCCTGACCCCGAGATCTTCAGCGAGACCACCGAGTTCAACCACCAGGTCGTGTCCAGCCGGGTGCGCGAGATGGCGTTTCTCAACAAGGGTGTCGAGTTCCGTTTTCACGACCTGCGCGGCGAGGAACCGGTCACCGAGACCTTCAAGTACAACGGCGGGATCATCGATTTCGTCAAGCATCTCAACAAGAAACGCGAACCCATTCACAAGCAGGTTGCGTTCTTCGAGCAAATCAACGATGAAGCTGAAGTCGAAGTTGCCATGCAGTGGACCAGCGGTTACACCGAGACCGTTCTCAGCTTCGCCAACAACATCAACACGCATGAGGGGGGAACCCACGAGGAGGGTTTCCGTAAGGCCCTGACGCGGGCCATCAACGACTTTGCCCGGGCGCGCAACGTTCTCAAGGAGAAGGACGGAAATCTCACCGGCGAGGACGTGCGAGAGGGCTTGACCGCGGTCATCTCTGCCAAGGTGAGACAGCCCCAGTTTGAAGGTCAGACCAAGACCAAGCTGGGCAACACTGAGATCCGCTCCTTCGTCGAGCGTGCTCTCAATCAGATGTTCCCGGAGTGGCTAGAGCGCCATCCCGGAGACGGGCGACGCATCATCGACAAGGCGGCGACGGCTGCCAAGGCGCGCATGGCGGCACGCCAGGCGCGCGACCTCACCCGACGTAAGAGCCTGCTCGAGTCGTCAGGTCTGCCGGGCAAGCTGGCCGATTGCTCATCGCGGGATCCCGTGGTGAGTGAGCTGTTCATCGTTGAGGGGAACTCGGCCGGCGGTTCGGCGAAGCAAGCCAGAAACTCGGACTTCCAGGCGATCCTTCCCATCCGGGGCAAGATCATCAATGTGGAGAAGAATCGGCTGACCCGGGTTCTCCAGAACTCGGAGATCCAATCGCTGATTACCGGTGTGGGCACCGGTATCGGCGACGAGATGGACATCACCAAGAGTCGCTATCACAAGGTCGTCATCCTCACGGACGCCGACGTCGACGGCGCCCATATTCGGACTTTGCTGCTGACGTTCTTCTTCAGGCACATGCCCGAGCTGATCGAGGCCGGCTATGTGTATATCGCCCAGCCTCCACTGTATTCGGTCAAGACCGGCACCAAGCTGCGCTGGGTGTACAACGACAAGCATCTCGACGAGGTGAAGACCGAGCTCGAGGGTAGGAAGCTGAATATCCAGCGTTTCAAGGGTCTTGGCGAGATGAACGCCGACCAGTTGTGGGATACAACGATGGATCCCACCAACCGGCAGTTGCTGCAGGTCCAACTCGAGGATCAATTCCGCGCCGAGGAGATATTCGCCACGCTGATGGGCACCGACGTGAGTGCCCGCCGGTCATTCATCCAACAGAACGCCAAAGACGTTCGTTTCCTGGACATCTAAGGACACCGACACAGCATGCCCAATGAAGAATCCACGCGCATAAGACCGATCGAGATCGAACGGGAGATGGAGGACTCGTTCCTCGAGTACGCCATGTCTGTGATCGTTTCGCGGGCGCTTCCCGACGTTCGCGACGGTCTCAAGCCGGTCCACCGCCGGATCCTCTATTCGATGTATGACGCCGGCATTCGGCCGGGCACACCTTTCCGCAAGTGTGCGCGTGTCGTTGGTGATGTGATGGGTTGGTTCCATCCCCACTCCAACGATGCGATCTACGACGCTCTGGTGCGACTCGGCCAGGACTTCTCACAGCGCTACCCGCTGGTCGAACCTCAAGGCAACTTCGGATCAGTGGATGATCCGCCTGCGCAGATGCGCTACACGGAAACCCGAATGGCGCCCATCGCCATGCACCTGCTGGAGAGCATCGATGAGGAGACCGTCGACTTCTCCGACAACTACTCGGGCGAGCGGCAGGAGCCAAGTGTCCTTCCCTCACGGTTCCCCAACCTGCTGGTCAACGGTTCTACCGGCATTGCAGTGGGAATGGCGACCAACATTCCACCGCACAACCTCAGCGAGATAATCGATGCCACGCTGCACAAGATCGAACAGCCGGATGCCGCTGCCGACGAATTGTCCGGTTACGTCCTCGGTCCCGATTTTCCGACAGGGGCACACATCGTTCGCACCCCCGGCATAAGGGAGGCCCTGCTCACCGGCCGCGGCTCGGTGAAGATGCGGGCGGTCTCCGAGATCGTCGAGACCAAGCGCAAGCGACTGGCGATCATCGTCACCGAGATTCCCTACCAGGTGTCGATCGACCGGGTGATGACCAAGATCGCCGATCTGGTGAAGGACAAGACCATCGCCGGCATCGCCGATCTACGCAACGAGACGAACAAAGACGGCATCCGCATGGTCATCGAGCTGAAGAAGGATGCCAACCCACAAGTCATCCTGAATCTGCTCTACAAGCACACACAGCTCGAGGATTCGTTTGGCGTCAACGCGGTTGCGCTCGTTGACGGAGTCCCACGTACCCTGAACATCGCCGAGATGGTTGGCTACTACATCGACCATCAGCTCGAGGTGATCGAGCGGCGCAGCGTCTTCCGTCTCAAGAAGGCCGAGGCGAGGTCCCACATAGTCGAGGGCTTGCTCATTGCGCTCGACAACATCGACGAGGTGGTGCAGATAATCCGGTCATCGGCGGACGTAGAGTCGGCTCGCAACACGTTGATCGAGAGGTTCGAGCTGTCGACCGTCCAGGCAAACCACATCCTCGACATGCCACTGCGGCGGCTTACCGCGCTGGAAACCGACAAGCTGCGCCAGGAGTTTGACGATCTGCAGGCCACCATCGCCGAGCTCAAGTCGATCCTCGATTCGGAAGCCCTGCGCCGCGAGATCCTGGCCGACGAGCTCACTGAGCTGCAGGACAAGTACGGCGACGAGCGCCGCAGCCGCATCATCGCTGACGAGGGAGATCTCTCCCTGGAGGATCTGATTGCCGACGAGGAGCTCGTAGTCACTGCGTCAGAGGCCGGCTACGTCAAGTCGGTGTTGGCGCAGACATACCGTCGCCAGGGGAGAGGCGGCCGTGGAGTGAAGGGCGCCGACCTCCGTGAGGATGATCTCATCACGCACGTATTGCACACCTCGGCGCACGCCTACCTGCTGTTCTTCACCAACCGCGGCAAGGTGTACCGGGTGCGGGCCCATCAGCTTCCTCGCAAGGAGCGCACCGCAAAAGGTGTGCTGGTGCAGTCTGTGTTGCCCATGGAGCCCGACGAGAAGATCGAAGCGATCATCGACACAAGGGACTACGAGTCCCATAGGTTCCTGATCGCCTTCACCAAGCAGGGCCAGGTCAAGAAGACCAAGTTCAGTGACTACGACTCGCGCAACCAGGTGTTGGTTGCCATCAACCTTGCAGAAGACGACGAGGTCGTGGCGGTGCGGGCGACGTCCGGCGACTCTCGCCTCGTGATGGTCACGCGCGAAGGCATGGCGATTCAGTTCACCGAGGAAGATGTGCGCCCGATGGGCCGGGACACCCGTGGAGTACGCGGAATCAAGCTACGCGAGGGCGACGAGGTGGTTTCCGCCGCCAACGTTACCGAGGGTGACGAGATTCTCTTCCTCACCACGGGTGGCTATGGCAAACGGACCGCAATGACCGAGTTCCCGCTGCAGAAGCGAGGCGGCATTGGGGTCAAGTCCATGAAGCTGACCCGAGTGCGCGGTGAATTGGTGGCAGCAGTCGCAGTCAACAAGGACGACCACATCTTCGTGACGTCGACCGACGGAATCGTCATCCGGCAAGCCGTGAAGGAGATCAGTCGGCAGAAGCGGGCGTCCACCGGGGTCAAGGTCATGAACCTCGGAGGCGAAACGAACCTGGCCGCCGCCGCCCTGGTCCCACGTGACAACGGCCAATCCGCTTGAGCGGATTGGCTTAGCAGTTCGCTTGCAGCGAACTGCCGGGGATCCTCGGACTAGCCGAATTCCTTGGCAGTTTGCCTTTGGCAAACTGCAGGCGTTTGACAGTCCCCCCATTTGCGGGGGACGCAACGGACTTGCTCCGCAAGTCCGCGCGGTGCGACGCAGGGGGCAGTCCGCCGAGGGGGTGAGGAGGCGGCAATTGGAGTTCGATTGCATAGAGTCCGTGCCAGACTTCGATTGAATCGAACTCGTAGCCGATTTCATCAGCCCCCTCCCGCTCCAGGCCTTCCCTTCGGTCAGTTCTGGAGCCGCCCTCCCGCCAGGGGAGGGCAGGATTGCGGCGGGCACGCAGGAACCGGACCGCCCACAAGTTTCGTTGGATATGCACCGAGTGGCGTTACACTCGCCTCATCCCCAAGGAGCCTGACCTATGGCAGTTCGGCGTGTACGTCGAATCATCCGCAAAGTAGACCCGTGGACGGTGCTGAAGGCATCGCTGATCTTCAACGCCATCGTTGGCTTGGTCTTCGTCCTCGGCATGTGGGTGATGTGGTCGTTGGTCATCCAAAAGGGTATCCCAGAGAAGGTTGTCGATCTCTTCGACGCGGTAACCATCGAGTTGACCATCGATGGGCCGCTGTACTTCCGGATTGTCACGCTGCTGGCCGGAATCGGGGTCATCGGCATGACTGCGTTCATGACGCTTGGTGCTGTCATCTACAACCTGATCTCCGACCTGGTCGGCGGTGTAGAAGTAACGGTTCTCGAGGAGACCTACAACGTCGCTCAACCGCAGCAGAGTGCCACTCGACGGACCTTCAGTTGGAAGCCGACGCCCGCGCCACGTCGTCCTGCGGGCAACGGGCAGAGCTCGGAACCGTCTTCCGAACGCGAACGCGTTACCACCGGGGGTTGACTCCCCATTCGCCATTCCTCGGTGCGGTAGGGCACTAGCCCCTTTGTCACCCGGGAATATGGCTCCCAAGATTCGATTGCCCTCTTGTCGATATCTACAGCCGTGTACTTCGAGTTCGCAGGGAAGCGAAAAAGAGAGAGTGGGGCAATGAGCATCACCCTGACCCGTTCGGGTCATTTCCGTCGCGTCATATCGGCAGCTTTCGTCATGTCGCTATTGGCTGTCCTATTGGCCGCAGTGCCCGCTCGGGCGGTGGCCGAGGATTTGGATGTAGTAGTCACCGCGGCTGATGGTTCCAGCGCTACCGCCGCTGAGGCCGTCGAAGCGGTTGGTGGTTCAGTTTCTGCTGAGTTGGGTCTCATCGGTGGCGTCAGCGCAACGGTGCCACAGAGCGCACTCACGGGTCTGGGAGCGGACGCTGCGGTGCGATCTGTCACTCCCGACGCTGGCCTCCAGCTGTTGTCGACCACCGACAACTGGGTCGAGGACGACGTTCTCTACACGAGCACCGGATCGCTCTTTAAGACAGCGAAGTTCATTCGGATCAAGAAGCCATGGGCAGCTGGCTACACCGGCGATGGGGTCGACATTGCCCTGATCGACTCCGGGGTGGTTCCGGTGCCCGGTCTCGACGACCCGGCCAAGGTCATCAACGGCCCCGACCTGTCCTTTGAGTCGCAGTCGGACGACTTCCGCTACCTCGACACCTACGGCCATGGCACCCACATGGCCGGAATCATCGCCGGTAGGGACGATGGCGTCACCAACCCGTGGAAGGATTCCAAGAGCGGCAAGGTGGTTGGGATCGCTCCCGACGCCCGGATCGTAAATGTGAAGGTGGCCGGCCACGACGGCGCCGTCGACGTGTCCCAGGTGATCGCCGCCATCGACTGGGTCGTGCAACACCGGAACGACAACGGCATGAACATCCGGGTCATCAACCTGTCGTTTGGCACCGACTCGACACAGACCGCAGCGCTCGATCCGCTGTCATTTGCCGTCGAGCAAGCCTGGAAGTCCGGCATTGTCGTAGTGGTAGCCGCCGGCAACGACGGCAACAGCGGGCAACTGCGCATGCCTGCCTCCAACCCCTACGTGATTGCGGTAGGCGCCTTCGACTCCAACGGCACGAACGTCACCAGCGACGACTTCCTCACCTCCTTCACCAATTGCGGTGTCGGTGGGCGTGAGTACGACGTGCTGGCTCCGGGACG
>JASJEG010000106.1 GCA_030064765.1 Acidimicrobiia bacterium
TTCGGGTTCGTGATGATGGGTGCGACGTTCGTGTTGGTGACCGTGAGGTCGAACACCGCGTCGTCGGTGAGGTCTCCGTCGGAAGCAGTCACGGTGACCGTCGTCGTACCGGAGTCACCTCCGCCCGGGGTGCCGGTGATGGTCGCCGTCCCGTCGAGGTTGTCGGTCAACACTGCCCACGCGGGCAGGGTTCCCGAGTCGGTGAACGTAGGGATCGTTCCGTCGGGATCGCTCGCAGCAACCACTATCGAAAAGAGCGCGAACTCCGGTGTGGTTTGCGGGCCCGGGTTGACGATCGTCGGCGGGCGGTTGGTGTTGTCGACCGTCCAAACAAACGTGTCGGGCACGGCACTCTCTGGCGGAGCGCCGTCGTCGGTGGCCGTGATGGTGACGCCATACGGACTGCCGGTGGCAGCCGTGTAGTCGATGGTTCCGGAGATCAACCCGGAACCCGGATCGATGGAGAGACCGGAAGGCAACCCGGTGGCTCCGTAGGTGACGGTGTCGTCAGCGTCCGGGTCGGTGGCGGATGCCGCGAGCGATATCGTCGCCCCCTCTGCGTCGGTCCTATCGAGCAGATCCTGATCGAACACGGGCGGCCGGTTCAGCTCGGTCACCAACCACGTGAAGGTATCCAGATCACTCAGGTTCGGGATTCCATCGTCGGTTGCTGTGATCTCGACGGCGTAGGTGCCGGTGGCAGAGAAGTCGATAGTTCCCGATATCAACCCACTGTCCGCATCAATGGACAACCCGGGCGGCAGCCCGACAGCGGCGTAGCTGACGTCGTGCCCGTCGGGATCGGTTGCTGCGGCCGACAGGGAGATTGGTGAGCCCTCAGGATCGGTTTGATCGAGCAGGTTCTGGTTGAAGACCGGCGGTCGATTGGGGTCTGCCGGGAAGGCGATTGCCATTGCCTCGTAGTACTCACCGTTGTCGATGTCGATGCCGCCAATCCACGATCCGTCGAGCTTGCTGAGCTCGTAGATCCGTTCCGTTCCCCCGGTCTCGGTTGAGGTGTACAACCGGCCTGCCTCATCAAAGGCCAGGCTCATGATGTAGTGAGGAGTGGCGCCCAAGGTCACGGTTGCGCCGGTAGCCGGGTCGAGAGTGGCGAGGCTCCAGTCGCCGCCGAGATCCCAATGCACAAGGAATAGCTGGCCAGTAGTCGGGTCGAAGGCAATGTCGGCAGCGTGGTAGTAGATGCCCTGGCTCTCGATCGGTACGTAGTCATCGCCGGCGAAAGCGCCCGGGACGTGGGCTCCACTGATGGGGTCGATCAGGAATAGCAGATCCTCCTCCCAATCTCCCTGTCGCTGCGTGCCGTATAGGTCGCCCGTGAACGGATCAAACGACAGTCCCTCGATGTTGTCGAACGCGATGAGGCCGGCCGCACCATTGCCGGCACCAGCGATCGAGGGTTTGGGGGTGAACACCCCGGTGGTGACGTCGATGGTCCCAAGCTGATCGCCCTCCACCGCGAACAGGACGTTGGAGCCGGGCTGCAATGCGATAGCTTCGATGTTCCAGGTCCCGGTGCCGATACCGATGTCGACTTCGTTGGTATTGAGATCGGGATCGGTCAGGTCAACTGCGGTCAGCAGGTCATTGCCGCCGTTGGCGCCTCCGTTGTTCGCTACCAGGTACGCGACCTCACCCGGCGTCACAGTCCACGTGAATATGTCGGTGTCCTGCAGGTTCGGTGTGCCGTTGTCGGTGACTGTGAGAGTGACCGAGTAGACGCCTGCCGAGTTGGGACCGAGCGCTCCGCTGATGGTTCCGGTCACCGGATCGATCGTCAGTCCTTCCGGGAGTCCCGTTGCGTTGTAGCTGAGGGTGTCGGCCAAATTGGGATCGGTCGCCGCGACGTCGATGTTGATCAACGTTCCTTCGGGATCGGTGCGGTCGAGCAGATCCTGATCGAACACCGGTGGCAGGTTTGGCTGCGGCGGAATGGCGACTGCAATCGCTTCGTAGTCGTGGGTGTTGTCGACGGTAATCGTCGAGGTCACCGCCCCGTTTGTCTTGTTGATCCCATATAGGGTTCCGCCGGTAGGTTCATCGGTGATGGCAAACAGCTCACCGTTCCCGCTGAATGAGAGACCGGTTACGTCGTCCGGGATGGCCCCGATGGTCGTTGTTGCCCCAGTTGTCGGGTCGACGGTGGCGAGATCCCAGTTGTCGCCACCGATGTTGTCCCAGTGAATGACGTACAGGGTGCCATCGGTAGGATCGTGAGCCATGCCGGGAACTTGGTAGTGCTGCCCCTGCCGCTGAACTTCGATGTAGTCGTCGCCATCGAAGGCGCCGGGAACATGGGCTCCGGTGCTGGGATCGACTTGGAGCAGCATCGACTGGACTGAACCGTTCCCAGGTCTGTGACTGGCGTAGAAGTTGCCGGTTGCCGGATCAAAGGAGAGAGCTTCGATGTTGTCGAATGCCTCTGGCCCATCAGACCCATTGCCGACACCTGCAGTCTCGGGGAGCGAGGTGAAGACACCGGTGGTGACATCGATCGTGCCCAGTTGCTCGCCGTGGGATGCAAACAGGACGTTGGTCCCTGGCTGGAAGGCGAGCCCCTCGGCGTTGGTGCGACCGATGGTGTCGCCGATGGTCACCTCGTTGGTGGCCGGATCGCTATCTGCGCGATCTACTACTGACAGCTGAGCTTCGTTTCCGCCCGGGCCACCACCCTCGGCAGAGACCAGGTATGTTGCCTCGCCTTCGGTCACCGTCCAGGTGAAGTTGTCCGTGTCAACCATTGCGGGGACACCGTCGTCGGTGACCGTGACGGCGACGACGTAAGTCCCACTGGAATCGGCGGCGAGAACGCCGGTGATGTTGCCTGAGTCGGGGTCGATGTTGATCCCGTCCGGCAGGCCAACGGCTCCGTACGTGAGGCTGTCGCCGGCGTCCGGGTCGGTCGCCGGGGAGTCGATGTCGATGAAGGTTCCTTCGGGATCGGTGCGGTCGAGCAGATCCTGGTTGAAGACGGGTGGGTTGTTGGGGCCGGGAGCAGGCTTCTGGATCGCCAATGATTCGTAGTTGGATCCGTTGTCGAGGTCGATTGACGAGAGGCTCGCACCGCTCGTCTTGTCCAGTTCGTGGAGTTGCTCCGGTGCCGACCCCGATGAGGTGGTGGACCAGAGGCGACCGTCGGCGTCGAAGTCGAGGCTACTGAGGTCGGCGGGCACCGACCCGATCCCGCTGCTTGCTCCACTGGCGGGATCAACCGCCGAGAGGGCAAAGGTGTTGAGGAATTCACTGTTGTGTATCGCGTAGAGATCGCTCGTGGCTGGGTCGAAGGCCAAGTCGGTCACCTGCCAGTTCGAGCCACTGGGCTCGATCTGAACGTAGTCGTCCCCGCCAAAGACACCGGGGATGATGGACCCACTCACTGGGTCGATCACAAACAGCACCCCGGGCTGCGTGAACAGGGGCCGCCTCTGGGCCGCATATAGTTCACCAGTCTGCGGGTGGAAGGCAAGTCCGACTACGTCGTCCATGAGCAAGTCGCCCTGGATGCCGTCGCCATTGCCTATTGCGCTTGGCCGGGGCGTGAAGGCGCCGGTGACGGTATCGATTATCCCGAGCTGGCCACCGTCGACCGCGTACAGGGTGCCGGTGGACGGCTGCCAAGCCGCCGCCCGAATTCCCGATGTCCCCGTCCCAATCCCGATGCTGGTCTCGTTCGAGCTGGGGTCTGGGTCGATGGGATTGACGATCGTGGCGAGGTCATCGCCCCCTCCGCCGCCACCGTCGCCGGCTACTGCGTAGAAGGTCGCGGGTTGGGTCGGGTCGAGGTCGCTGCGCTCGGGGGTCGCCGCGAAACTGAAGACGAAGTCGCTGAGGTTGTCATCGGTGTCGGTGTATCCGCCGTTACGTCGTACGTAGCTGCGGTCGTCGGCGTCGCCGGCGTAGGACGGTAGGGCGGTTCCCTCCCACATCTGCCCGTTGTCAGAGCCATATCCGAGCACGTCGACGATTGTGCCGATGTCGTTCTTCAACACGACGTCGCCATAGGCGGTGCCGTAGTTGGTGGCGACGTCATAGGGCTGGGCATCGTTCGGCGCGGGGCCGTCATCGTCGGATAGCAGGTAGTGCTCCCCCGGGTCGAGTACGGTCCCGCCCGGCACAACGTGGTAGTCGCGGAAGAGGCCGGGTTCGGTGATGTGGAAGACCCAGCCGCTGATGTCAACGGGGGATGAGGTGGGGTTGAACAGCTCAACGAACTCGTCGTCGTCCCCCGCCGGGCCCCAGGGGCGGAACTCGGAGATGACAACGTGGTCTGCCGGCGCCGGTGTGCCGCAGGGTATGGCCGGATCGGACATGTTCTGCGGGTTGTTGTCGCCGTAGTTGTGGACGAAGTCGTCGATGTTGTCGTCCGTGTCGACGCAGTTGCCCAGCCCCAAGGTGTTGAGACGCTCGTAGCTCTGGATGGGGCCTGCGGTCATCGCCGGAAGACCCGATCCCTCGCCCCATGTCGTCGTGCCTGCACCAACTTCGTCGAGCAGCGCCCCGCCGCCATCGCGAAGCCGGAATCCGATATCTGACTGCAGGCCACCGGGGAAGGGGAAGATCTGGTCTGCCGATGCCGTCAGTGCCGCGCCCTGTTGGACGAGGAGATAGTGGCCTCCGGGCGGTAGCAGAATGGGGCCTCCGCCCTGGTCGACGGTTATGTCGGGCTCACCGTCGATCTCCAGCAGGAACCCATCGATGTCCACAGCCGTACTGCCGGCGTTGTACAACTCGATGAACTCCTCGTTGCGGGTGGTGAACTCGCTGACAACTATCTGTGGTGGAGGAGGGGAAGGTGGGCTGGGAGTTCCTGCACCGGTCTTGTAGATAAGTCCGCTGCGGCCCACGACCCAGCCGTGGGTGAGATCGGTGAACCAGATGTCGAGAAGGTCGAGACTGGTCGGAACCGGTTCTGTGTCCCAGCTGGATCCGCTCGATTCGGTGGCGAGGACGTTGCCGTTGTCGGCGGCCACGTGGCCGTGCTGCGCGTCCTGCGGGAAGTGAAGTGCCCGCAGATCGTCTCCTCCGGGTGTTGACAGCGTCCAGCTACTGCCACCATTGTCCGTCTTCAGCAGCTCGCCGCTGTTGGCAGCAACGTACCCGACAGAGGTATCGACGGGGAAGTGCACGGCATTCAGACTGCGGCTGGTCCCCGAACTCTGCCCCTGCCACGAGTCGCCACCGTCGGTTGTCTTGAGGATCGTCCCGCTCGTACCGACCGCATAGCCGGTCTGGGCATCGACGGGGAAAGACACCCCGCGCAGGTTCTCGCTGGTGCCGCTGGGTTTGTCAATCCAGGTGGTGCCACCATCGGTGGTCTTGAGAATGGTGCCGCCGTCGCCAACTGCGAACCCGGTGGCGTTGTCGACGAAGTCGACACCCTCGAGCGTGACGTTGGTTGGGGTTGTTTGCATCACCCAGTCGACGCCGTTGGTCGTCTTCATCACCGTATCGCTCGACCCGACCGCATAGCCGGTCGTGGCGTCAACCGGGAAGTCGATGCCCCGAATGGTGCTGGAGGCTGGCGTGGTCTGCTCGCCCCAGGTTTCGCCGCCGTCAGATGTCTTCAGGATTAAGCCGTTTCCGCCGCCGGCGTAGCCGACTTGGTCGTCGACCGGGAACTGTACGGCCCAGAGATCTTCGCTCGTCGGTGTTGGTTGCAGGATCCAGTACTGCACCCCGATCTCGACGTTGTCGACGTTCATGTGGGAGTCGTCAGTGTTGTCGTAGATCGTGAACCGAATTGTTGTGCGCGGTCCCATGTGGTTGGTTATGTCTATGTCGGCCGAGCCGATCTCGTCGGTATCAAGCTGCCAACTCGCCAGGTGGGCCCAGGTAGCGCCGCCGTCAGCGTTGATCCACAACGACACCGATCCGGCGTTGCCCGGGTGCGTGTGGATTTCGTAGTCGAAGGTCAGTTGCGCGGTTGCGAAAGCACTGAGGTCAGCTTCCCGGGTTGCCGACGCAGACGGACCGGGATCACGGCCCAGGAGGAGGCATGGGTCAGTAGCGCAGTGTGGCTCGTTCCCGATTCGGATACTCCCGGAGTCGATTCCGTCAAACTCGCCGACCTCATTCCACGGATCGGCCCAGGGCAAGCTCCCGTCGCTCCCGCCCCAGCCCGCCGGGGAGAAGTCATCGGCAAAGGTTTCGTCGGGGACTGCAGCGGCTGGGACCGTTGGCAGGACGAGGGCGGTCGCCAGAACCAGGAGGGCCAAAGTCGAACTGCCCGTGTGGCGGGCGGCGGAGCCGAGGCGACGTTGCGACCTCATGCCACCCCGATCGAACGTTCCTCCGGCCGTGGTTCAGCCGGGGCCGGGCTCTCCGTTGCCACAGCCATCGGGAGGTAGACGACGAAACGGGTCCATCCGTCATCGCGTTCGTACTGGATTTCGCCGCCCATGCCATCCAGCAGGATCTTGGCCGTAGCAAGACCAAGCCCGATAGTGCCTGTCGTCAGGGCCGTATCGCCCTCGTGCATGTAGCGGGTGAAGAGCTTGTGTTCGATTTCGGGCGCTACGCCCGGCCCGTTGTCGGCGACGGTGAGAACCGCTGTTGCTCCGGCCTGATGAGCTGTGACATACACCTCTTCGCCGCCCCAGCGTTGGGCGTTGGACAAGAGGTTGCGGAGCACCTGCCGGGTACGCAGCTGATCGGCGTGAATCCGCAGCGATGGGCAAGCGACTTCGACGGCCATGCCGATTCGCTGCATGGGTCGGACGACGGTAGCGATTTCCTCTTCCAGGTCGAGGTCGGTGAGGTTGTAGGCAATGGTTCCGGCCTCGGCGCGAGCTACCGTCAGTAGATCCTCAACCATACGGTTGAGCTCGGCGGACTCCTCGTTGATGAGGGCAATGAGCGTCTGGGCCTCGTCGGGATCGATGAGTCCTTGTTCGACGAGGATCTCGGAGAAGCCGTAGATACTGGTGAGCGGAGTACGCAGCTCGTGTGAGATGTTGGAGATGAACTCATCCTTGGCCTGGATGATGCGTCGCTCCGCCCGGACTCGGGAGTTCATCTCGACTCGAGCGCTGTCGAGCTGGCGGCGGGCGATGCGCCAGTAGGCATAGATGGCAAGTGCGGGGGCCAGCAATGCAATGACGAATCCGGCGATCGTGCCGATACGTTGCGCCAGGCCTTGTGCGTCGTTGAGCTCGGTCAAGGCAGCATCCCGGCTGACCACTACTGCGTCACGCAGTTGCTCGTAGGCGGCGAGCCCATCGCCTGCCAACAGGTCTCCGGCGGCGCGCACCTCGTCGTTGCCGAGGGCGGCCAGTATCTCGTCTGACCTGCTGAGCACCAGCTCTGCAACGTACCTGTCGATGTTGAGCCCATCGAGGCGGCTCTCCAGATCGGCTACCACTCTGGTGGCCTCGGCGGCTGCGGTGGCCGCGGTGACCGGGTCGGCGACGCCCAACGACACATCTTCTGCGACCAGCACCGCCTGGCTCAGGGTGCGCAAGCTGAGCTGTGTTGCCACCAAAGCGGCTTCGGTCCGTGCGAGTTCCGCCGAGTCGTCGATGTACGTGCCGACTGCGAGCGCATTGGCGTGAAGTAGTGCTGCGACCAGGATGGCCACGCCCGCGCTGATAACAGCACCAAGAACAGGCCTACTGATCCGAGTATGGCCTCGGGAACTGGAGTTGGAGGATCTGCCCATCTTCCATCGCTATTTGTCGATCACTAGACAGTCGGCTCGGGAATGGCAGAAGTAAGGGTGCGTGGGGGGTCAAACCCGTCGCGCGCAAACGGACTAGTCAGTGGTGGATTGCGACCGCGCCATCAAGTCCGGCTCAGAACGCCGACGCGACTTGCCGGTCGAGGTTCTCTATCGCTAGCTCTCCTCGGCCTTGTTCGACTTGCTCTCCAAGCTGGCGATGACAAACCCGGCAGCAGCGACAAGGAGCCCCACGACGAGTCCGCCGATCTGTTGCCACCCGAACGCTTCTTCGTCACCGATACCGATCTGATCGGCGAGAGACGAGATCGCTGCGAAGACGAGGCCAACCGCAAGCAGTGCAAATCCAAGGGATCGGCGCGACATGGTGTCACCTCCCACCTCCAACGCTACGCCGCGAGACGAGAAGCCGGGCGCGGCTCGGCAGTAGTCTTGGGTGCGTGAGCGATGGCGGCACATCGACCAGCACAACCGATCTGAGCGGATCACGTACCTCGGAGCCGCGTATCGCCGTCTTCTTCGACCTCGACCGCACGATCATTGAAGGATCCTCCATCTCGCAGTTCGGCTTCGCCGCCTGGCGCGCTGGGATCATCGATCTGCGCCACGCATGGACGGAGATCGGGCGTGCCTTGCTGTTTGGGGTGATTGGCGAGTCCAAGAACGTTGCGGATCGGACCGTTCCCAAACTGCTCGAGACAATTGCGGGGCACAGCCAGGCGGAACTAATGGAGTTACGCGAACCGCTGGTCCGTGCCATGTTGGACGAGGCGAGGCCCGAGACGTTGCGGCTGCTCAGGCTTCATGCCCGCATGGGACGCGACTGTTACCTCGTCTCGGCGTCTGCGATTGAGATCGTGCAGGCACTGGCAGACGAACTCGGCTTTGCCGGTGCGATCGCAACCGAAGCCGAGGTAGTCGACGGCGTTTACACGGGTCGTTTGGCGGAGCCGTTCCGGCACGGCGCCGAGAAGGCCAATGCCATTGCAGAGCTGGCAGCTGCCGAGGACTACGACCTATCGCTCTCGTTTGCCTACAGCGACTCCTACAACGATCTGGCGATGCTGGAGCTCGTCGGCATACCGGTCGTCGTCAACCCGGACCGGCGTCTCGCCGCCGTCGCCTACGAGCGCGGCTGGCCCGTCGTGGAGTTCGCACATCCCTACCATCGCCTGTTGCAGCGATTGCGAATCCCCCTGATACTTGGCGCCGGGTTCCTCGCCGGACGGCTGAGTCGAAGGTAGGTCCGGCTGGGCTGATGTACCGGCCGCCGGCGTAGGCTTGAGGTATGAGGTACGAGTACCACATCATCCATTGGT
>JASJEG010000107.1 GCA_030064765.1 Acidimicrobiia bacterium
ATCCAGGGTGCGCTCGTAGGAGCCATCTCCAGCGTGTATCAGGACCTCTTCGCCGATGGCATCGTGACTAACGCCATATTGGCTACTGCGATCACAGTATTGGCGATGGTCATTCTCTACGTGACACGTACGATTCGGGTCACGGAGAGGATGCGGTCCATTGTGGTCGGCGCGACGGTCGCCATCTTTGTCTTCTACCTGGCGACGTTTGCCCTGTCGTTCTTTGGCGTGGGGATGCCGCTGGTATGGGATGCGGGTCCGCTGGGGATACTCTTCAGCCTGGCGGTGATTGCTCTGGCAGCATTCAACCTGCTGATTGACTTCGATTTGATCGAGCGCGGTATCACCGCAGGCGCTCCCAGCTGGATGAACTGGTATGCCGCATTCGGGCTGATCGTCACGATCATCTGGCTCTATCTCGAGATCCTGCGCCTGCTGGGCAAGCTGCAACGGCAATGACGGAGTGCCGACGTGGCCGGGGCCAATGCCCCGCCGGCCAACGTCACCAGGCTACGAACCACCCTGGAACGGGATCGGTGCTTGGGACGGGTTGAGCACCGCCACCACGACCTTGCCATCTCTCAGGTGGAGAAGAGCTGTCCCACTGATCCCCGTGGACCACTTCCATCCGAACGCAACCGTGTTACCACCTACTTCGATAGGTGTGCCCAACACTGTGTGCTCCTCACCTCCATGCACAGTTGCGATTCGCCGGAACTCGGAGCCGTTCACATCCCATGTCCCCAACTCGGATGTCTCCCCGTAGTAAAGGCCGATTGTGTTCCATGCTGTGGTGATGATCCCGTCGTCGGTGAACAGTGCCCGTACCCGCTCGTAGTCGCCGCTTTCGAAGGCTTCCTCCCATTCGGCCAGGTCCGCAACGGTCCATCCTTCAGGCTCGAGCTCGGCGGCTAGGTCATCGGCGCGATTGGCCTCCGAGTATCCCCACCAACCCAATGCCGCCGCTGCTACTGCGAGTAAGGCCACCGCTGCGATCAGCCAACGAGTCATGCTTCTGTGCGACTCCGTCTTCAACCCGACTTCCCTCTCCTGATCGGTCATGACATCTCCAATCGCTTTCAGTTCTGGAGCCGAGCAACGACCGGCACGAAGTCCCGGCCGCCAACACCAAAGACGATGTCACTCCCAACGGCGAGCTGAGCCGGCACCCACCCAGCGCGGAGTCCCTCCGGACGTTCGTGGGGCCCATCCCAGGTGTGGCCGTCGACGGAGAACCACATGTGCTGGGAGAGGGGCTCGGAGGTGTCGGCGAGACCGGTGAGTATCCAACCCATCTCGCCCGCGGTGATTGTACCCGCCAGGGCCAGATCCACTGTCGCCCGGTTCCACGTCAACCCGTCGTCGGATACCCACACCGCCCCAGTCTCGGCCCTTCCGCCGACCGCAACGAACTGCCCATCCCGCTGCGCGATTCTCGGTTGAATGAACGTGTCATCGCCGAAAGGCGACTCGTTTGCGACCAACTCCCAGTCACCGCCGTCTGCGGAAAACCAGACCAGCGGCTCACAGATCGGGCTCGCGTTCCAGTCTTCTGGATGCGCCGCCGTTATCGCCACAAACCCGGCGTCGGTGGCAAGAACCGGACCGATACTTCCCGGACCGACACCCTTGGACCCGAACCCCCCTGTGCATCCGCCGGCCATTGCGGTTCCGCCCTGGGGGTCATAGCCCGCCGCTGGGGCGACTCCGGCCAGCGGTAGGTCCTGCTGGTTGGGGAATTGTTCTGCCTGGGCGAAGTGCACGCCATCGGTGGAGTACATGACGGTCGGATCGCTCACTGCCACCGCACCCTGCGGCCCGAAGACGACCTGGTTGACATCGGACAGCTCGAGGCGAGCGACCTCGGTCCAGCTACTCCCATCCCATGAATAGCGGACGGCACCGTCATCACCGAAGACGATCACATCATCACCGGCGGTCGTAAGGCCCGCTGGGTCGATCCCAGGTGGCATCCCCTCCCAGGTCACGCCGTCGGTAGACCACCGCAAGGAGCCGTCACCATGGTCGATTGCCACCGGCCCATATCGGGTCGACACCATGTCGCCGTAGAACTCGTGGCCCGGCGGGAACTGGAGAGTGGTGAACTCGAGGTCGCCGATGACCGTGGAAAGCCGGATCGGGTCAGAGCCCAGGTCACGAGGCAAGCTGACCGGCGGATAGCGCACCGCAGACGGGTTGGAATCGATGGAGACATGCAGGTGCGTTGTGCCGATGCCGTCGAACCCGATCACGCCCTGCGACGATCCCATCCACAAGGTTCCGTCTGCAGACACGACTGCCCCACCTCCATCGGCAGCCACATCCGGGTAGGTAGTCCACGTGATGCCGTCGAAGCGAGAGATGCCGGCCGGTAGGGATGCTACGCCAAGCTCCTCGGCGGTTTCCGCAGACAGTTCGGGGTGTAGGGCCCACACTGTTCCATCCGGTCCCGCAACAACGTCTGCCTCATTGGAGAGCAACCCATCGTCGACCGAGTATGACGTCCAAGAGGTGCCGTCGAAGTGGGCGAGGCCGCCTGCCAGAACATCACCCTCCGGGTCGCCGTAGATGCCTTCTCCCCCCACCCACACAGTCCCGTCGGACGCGACAGCCAGATTCGACAACGGTCCTGGGAGCCCATCGGCCTGCGTGTAGCGGCGCCATGTTGCACCGTCGTAGGCAACCACCCCCTCAGACAGATGAAGCGCAGCCCATACGGTCCCATTCGGGGCAACCCCGAGCGAGGCCGTCCACGGAAACGTTCTCAGCTCGGGCGGGGTTGTGACCTCCGACCAACTACCGTCGTAGTGCAGTAACCCCTCGCGCCCTACGGCCACCCAAACGGCGCCGTCGGGACCCACGGCCAGATCCCCAAGATCTTCACCCAGCAGCGGGACCTCCGAAGATGTGTAGACGGTCCACTCCTCCGCTTGATGTTCATTGTGAGCTATCCAGTCCCGTCCGGCGACCCAGATCGACCCGTCTGGAGCCGCCGCGATCGCCGACACGCTGCGTACGGGAAGCCCATCTGACTCCGTGAAGACGAGCGGCGTGCGGGTAGCAAGGTCCCACCGCACCACGCCACCTCGAGTGGCCGCCCACAGGTACCCGTCCGTGGCAAGCGCCAGGTCCGCCACTTCGTTGATTCGGCCAGCCGCAGTGACTTCGGGAGCCGATGTCTCCGGTGCCGTGGTTACGACCACGGGTGGCTCGGTGGCCGGAGGTGCCGGTTGCCCGGTACCGACCGGGCGGGCAAAGAGGATGATGGCTCCAACGATGACGAGAATCACCGCCGCTGTCGCTGCTGCCGCCGTCAGGCCGCGACGCCAATTGGGAGTGGTACCGGTGTCGGGAGACGGCTGGTGGCTCCCGACCATCGCCCGGTTTATCGCCTGCTCCGGCTCGACCTCTACCAGCAGAGTATCGAGGTATTCGCCGTAGCGACCGAGTTGCTCGTCGAGTCGGGTAGTCATGCGATACCTCCTCGGAACGCTCGGCGCAGCTTGCCCATCCCTCGTTCCACGTGCTTCTCGACGGTTCCGACCGAAACCCCGAGCACTTCCGCAGTCTCTTCATAGGTCCATTGGAAGCTCTTGATGAGCAGCACTGCCACTCGCTGCCGTTCGGACAGTCGGTCCAGCGCCCCCGGCAGGGCAGGCTCGATCCACGGATTTGAAGCGTCAGGAGGTCGCGGCAACCGGATCGGGCGAGGGCGGTGGCGCATCCCGTAATGCTTGCCAACCCGGTACAGGTAGCCGGCCGGGTTGTCCATGTCCTTGACTCGCGACCAGTGCTCCCAACCGTAGGCCAGAGCTTCGGCTGTCGCATCCAGGCCCCGGTCAACACCCAGAGTGGCTCCCAGCGCCCGCCGCAGCCTCGGCTCTACATCGCGCACAAACTCGGTAAACGAATCGACGCTGATATCGCCGGTCACTGCGTCGCTCCCCATCGCCTTCACACCCATAAGGCATATGGGAGTGAATCCATAAGACAAGTTTCTCATGATCTCTCGCTGCGCGGGCGAACGATCCTGTAGTCGTTGACCAGCCGGAAGAGATACGCGAACGGCGATTTGGTGTAGGCGATGCCGCAACCGCGTTCGTGGAGTACGGACGGCTACCCATTCGACCGATCAAAGCTGATCCAATACGCTTGCGCTATGCACGTGCTTGTGATCAATGGACCCAACCTGAACCTCCTCGGAACTCGTGAGCCGGACATCTATGGATCAACGACCCTGAGCGAACTGGAGGAGTTGATTGCAGTCTGGGGTAGCGAACGCGACATCGAGGTCTCTTGCTACCAATCGAATCACGAAGGCGAATTGATTGATCGCCTCCACGGTGCTCGCGGAGTTCACGACGGCTTGGTGATCAATGCCGGCGCCCTCACCCACTACTCATACGCGCTGCATGACGCCATCGTCGCCACCGAGCTACCAGCCGTTGAGGTTCACATCTCCAACATACGACATCGAGAGCCGTGGCGGCGCACGTCGGTAATCGAACCTGCTTGTGTCTATTCGGTGTTCGGCAGAGGGATCGAAGGCTATCGCTACGCACTGGATCACTTGGTGAATCGTGCTGCAATGCCCTTCCACACCTACGCCTACGGCCCGGGTGACGACCAGATCGCCGACCTGCGTATTCCAGAGGGCCCGGGACCGCACCCGGTCGCTGTGGTCATCCACGGCGGTTTCTGGCGGGATCACTGGTTGCGCGATGCGACGGATGCCCTAGCCATAGACCTCGCCCGGCGGGGTTGGGCAAGCTGGAACCTCGAATACCATCGGGTCGGTAGCGGCGGCGGGTGGCCGGCGACGCTCGAGGATGTTGCCACAGGAATCGACTACCTGGCTGCGGCCGGTGCCGATCACCCGCTCGACCTGGAGCGGGTCGTCGCAGTCGGACACTCGGCGGGCGGCCACCTGGCTCTTTGGTCGGCAGTGCGGCCCCACCTCTCCGATGGCATCCCGGATCCAACCACCCAGGTGCAGGTGACCGGTGTCGTGGCGCTGGCGGCCGTCAGCGATCTCCAGGCTGGGTACTCCGGCGGAATCGGCAACAACGCAGTCGAGGATTTCCTGCGCCGCTCCCCCGCCCAGGGCTCGGAACGCTACGCCGCAGCCGATCCCATTCAGCTGCTTCCCTTAGGCATTCCCCAGGTCGTCGTGCACGGGGTCCAAGACGAAGCGGTGCCCGTCGAGATGAGCCGCAGCTATGTGGCGGCCGCAACCGAGGCGGGAGACCCCGTCACCTACGAGGAACTGCCCGACTCGGGACACATGGAACTCATCGACCCTCGCGACCAGGCGTGGCTGCGAGCAGCGACCCTCCTCGAAACCCTGGTCTAGCCGGCCAGCTCCTGGATACGGCGCAGACCTTCCTCGAGGTCATCGTCTGCCAGGGCAAACGAGAATCGGGCGTACCCGGGTGTCCCAAAGGCCTCGCCGGGCACAAACGCCACCTCGGCCTTCTCCAGAATCAGGCCGGCGAGTTCCAAGGTCGTGTTCGCTGTCGCCCCTCCGAGGTCGCGTCCCAGCAGACCTGTCATCTTCGGATACGCGTAGAAGGCACCCTCCGGCTCGGGACAGACCACACCGGGAATTGCGTTGAGCATCTCGTGCATTTTGTGGCGACGGCGGTCAAACGCTTCCCGCATCGCATAGACCGAATCCATGGGGCCGGTGATCGCAGCCAACGCCGCCCGCTGGCTGACGTTGGCAACATTGGTGGTCATGTGTCCCACCAGTTTGCCAACGCCCTTGGCAACCGCTTCGGGACCTATCAGCCAACCGACCCTCCAACCGGTCATGGCGTAGGTCTTGGCTACACCATTGACGACCACACATCGATCGACCACGTCAGGTGCTTCCACAGGAATCGAGGCGAACTCAGCGTCTCCATAGACGAGGTGCTCGTAGATCTCGTCGGTCATCACCCAGATGCCGTTGGCGGCCGCCCATTCCCCGATGGCCCTTACCTGCTCCCGGGAATACACGGCGCCTGACGGATTCGAGGGCGAGACGAAGATGAGCATCTTCGTCTTCTCGGTCCGAGCTGCTTCGAGTTGGTCGACGGTTACCCGGTATCCACTTTGCTCATCGGTGAGGATCGGCACCGGTATCCCGTCGGAAAGCTTGATCGCCTCCGGGTAGGTCACCCAATAGGGGGCCGGCAGCAGCACCTCGTCGCCCGGATCGATCAGCGCCTGGCACGTGAGGTGAACTGCCTGCTTGCCACCGTTGGTGATGACGACCTGTTGGGCAGCTGCCTCGTAGCCGGAGTTCTTGGCCGTCACCGCAGCGACGGCCTCTCTCATCTCAGGCAGGCCCACGGCCGGTGTGTACTTGTGGTTCTTGGGGTCGCGGGCAGCAGCAATGGCTGCCTCCACTATGTGATCGGGCGTGGCGAAATCAGGCTCACCGGCTCCGTAACCGATGACCGGCGCCCCGGCGGCGCGCATTGCCTTGGCCTTGGTGGTGATCGCGACAGTCGCCGATTCGGCGACGCCGAGCACCCGCTGTGAAATCCCAGGTATGCCTGCGGCGGACATTGCTCTACTCTCCTGGTCGAAGATCGCAAGCACGATAATCGGCGGTACCAAATGTCTGACATTCCTTCCATCGAACTCCCCTCTGCGCTGATCCCTGCCGACGGCAGATTCGGATCCGGACCGTCGAAGGTCCGCACGGAGAGCTTGCTGGAATTAGGGGTAACCGGGTCCAGCTACATGGGTACGAGCCATCGTCGCCCCGGGGTGCGAACTGTCGTTGGCGCCATCCGCAGCGGGATGCGCGATCTGTTCCGGCTTCCGGAGGACTACGAGGTCGTGCTGGGCGTCGGCGGGGCAACGTCGTTTTGGGCGAGTGCCACGTTCGGGCTCATCGAGCAAAAGAGCCAGCACCTCGACTTCGGGGAGTTCTCCGGCAAATTCGCCAAGGTCGTGGCCGGCGCACCTCATCTCGAGGAACCGGATGTCATCTCATCGGAAATGGGCACCCATCCCGACCCCGTCCCCAACCCCGAGGTCGACCTCTATGGGCTGACCCACAACGAGACGACAACCGGTGTGATGATGCCGATCGTCCGTCCTGAGGCGGATGGCATCGTTGCGGTCGACGCCACCTCCGGAGCGGGCGGTATGCGAGTCGATCCGGCTCAGTTCGACTGCTACTACTTCTCCCCGCAAAAGGTCTTTGGTGCTGAGGGTGGCCTCTGGATTGCGCTGTGCTCCCCAGCGGCTATTGCCCGCATCGAGAAGATCCACAACAGCGATCGATGGATTCCAGGCTTCCTATCGCTGCAACTGGCGGTCAACAACTCCCGCAAGGATCAAACGACCAATACACCGGCACTGGCGACCCTCTTCCTGGTTAGAGCTCAGCTGGATGCGATGCTCGAGGTCGGGGGTCTCGATTGGGCTGTGGATCGCTGCGCCCGCTCGTCTGAGATCGTGTACGGCTGGGCCGAGAAGTCCGACTTCGCGTACCCGTTCGTCACCGACTCGGACAAGCGCAGCACCAACGTCGCCACAATCGACTTCATCGACGGCGTGAGCGCCGACACCATCGCCGCGGTACTGCGGGCGAACGACATCGTGGATGTCGAGGGCTATCGCAAGCTGGGACGCAACCAACTGCGTATTGCCATGTTCCCCAACGTCGATCCAGACGATCTAGTGACGCTCACCGAGGCGATCGACTACATCGTCGAACGGATCTAGCAACGCCCGTTCGACGGCAGATTCACGCCCAGATTCTTCAGCGTCGCCGGGCGTTTCTTGTCACACGTGGCAGGTACGTTGTCCACATGTTCGATGTTGATTTGGATGCTTCGGTTGATGTGTTGGAGCAGCAACTCCTGGCTCGGGAAGCGGTGATATCTCAGCTTCGTCAACAGCAAGCCGAGATGTTGCGTGCTTTGGATGCAGCTCAGGTGCATCGGGTTGATGGTTCCAGGTCGTTGCAGGAGTGGGTGCGGGCTCGTTTGGATGTGTCGGATCGGACTGCGAGGGATTTGGTGGATGTTGCTCGGCAGTTGCCGGAGCAACCCGAGCTGGAGCGGCGAGTCAGGGAGGAGTCGTTGTCGTTTGAGCGGGTTGCGGCGACTTGTCGGTTGGTGGCTTCGGGGGCGGATGAGCGGTTGGTTGAGTTGGCGTTTGGATACGACCTGGCGGGGGTGCGCCGGTTGCGGCATCGGCAGCGTCGGGTGACTCGTAGCAGTGAGCGGGATGTGTTTGTGGATCGGCATCTGTGGTTGCAGGACTCGTTGGATGGGTGCCGGGGCGGTTTGGTGGCGAGTTGCCGGGTTTCGAGTTTCAGATCTTCTCTAAGGCGGTGGAGGAGCGGGCTGACATGTTTGGGGATCTCCCCGGTCCGGTGGCTACTAAGCCGCAACGGTTGGCTGATGGGCTGGTGTCGATTGCGCAGGACTCGTTGGAGTTACCTAGCCCTGATGGGGAGCCCGGTCATCGGGGGGATCCGTTGGTGACGGTGTTGGTCGACGCCGACACTGCGGGAGACAGCCACGGGGAGGCGGGTGCCGAGATCGAGTACGGACCCCCGGGCAGGGCCTGACTTCTGCGAAGCAGAAGTCGAACCTCGCCGAAGGCGAGGCGTGCACCGGCCGGGTACAGCTGGTCGGACTTGTGAATGGCAAACCGGTTGTTACTAGTGACGCGGCGCGGGTGATCCCACCGGCGGTTAGGCGGTTGGTGGCGTGGCGCGACGGCGGTTGCACTATCGATGGGTGCCGATCCCGCTACCGGCTCCAGGTGCATCACATCAAACCCCGCGCTGGCGGTGGCGACCACGACCCGGACAACCTGACAACGAGCATGGGCGATCTTCTGCGCAGCAGAAGTCGAACCTCGCCGAAGGCGAGGCTTTCATCATCATGTGGCGGTACATAGGCTCGGGTTCCGCATCGACCCCGAGTCACCACCCGGTCGCAGACGCTTCCTCCGCAACCACACCACAGGCACCGACCCACC
>JASJEG010000013.1 GCA_030064765.1 Acidimicrobiia bacterium
TCGAGTCCTTCTTTGCGGGAGTCCATGAGGAGCTGAGCAAGTTGCTCAAGCAAACGAGCGGCCTGCTGTCAGACATAAGTCACTACCCGGCCGTTGTGATCGGTCCCGGGTTCGGGGATGAGCTCATTCACGGCCTTCACCTCGTCCATCTGGGCGAAAGCACCGTCCTGGTGGTGACGGTCGGAGAGTCGGGTCGGGTGAGCCAGGAGTTGGTTCGGCTGCGCTTCGTTCCAACCAATCGTGAGCTAGAAACCGCCGAGGCGCTACTGACTGCCGGGTTCGCAAACGTAACCCTCGCAGAAGGGGCTGCCGCCGTTGCCGCCATGCCGGCCGATCGAGCACCCAATCGGGTGCGCCGCATTGCCCGCGCCGTAGCCGCTGCCGCAAGCAACACGGAGTCGACGACGCGAGAGATGTACGTGGGCGGAGCCAGCCAGCTGGCCTCGCTCTGGGAGGATCTCGCCCAGGTGCACACCATGCTGGAGATCCTGGAGCAGGACAGCTACGTGCGCCAACTGCTTGGCACCGACGATGAAGGAACGTCGGTCCGGTTGGGGGCGGAGACCGATCTCGCAGACGCGGATTTTGCAGTGGTCTCAACCGCATACGACGCCGGTTCCGCAGGTCGGGGTCGGGTTGGTGTACTCGGGCCAATGCGAATGGACTACCGACGCACCATTCGCATCGTTGAAGAAGTCGGTGACGGTCTCGAAGACAGCCTTGGCGCATGAAGGACTACTACGAGATCCTCGGGGTGGCGCGCGATGCCACCCCGGATGAAATCAAGAAAGCGTTCCGGAGCCTTGCCCGTGACACGCATCCCGACGCTAATCCGGATGATCCTGCCGCCGAGGCCAAGTTCCGTGACATTGCCGAAGCCTATGAGATCCTCTCTGATCCACAACGCAGAGCCGCGTACGACCGCGGCGAGCAGTTCGGCGCCGGCGATCTCTTCAGCACTTTTGGAGGCCTGGACGACATCCTGCAGCAGTTCTTCGGAGGTGGCTTTGGTGGATTTGGCGGAGTTCGGCGCAGTGGTCCGCAGCGTGGCAACGACGTAGCTGTTCTCGTCGATCTTGATCTCGCCGAGGCTGCCGTCGGCGTGAGCCGAACGATCGACGTCACTGCCGCCGACCGCTGCCCGGCGTGCGGCGGGATCGGTGCAGAACCGGGGCATGACCCGCGTCGCTGCACCACATGCAACGGAGCAGGACAGGTGCAGGTTGCGCGCCAGACGATGCTTGGCTCCATGATGACGGTTACGGAGTGCAGCGTATGTCGGGGCAGGGGCGAGGTGATCGACACGCCGTGCAAGATGTGTAGCGGTGCGGGTCGGATCGACTCGGATCGAACCCTCACTGTGGAGATCCCTGCCGGCGTCGATGACGGTACCCGGTTGCGTCTCTCCGGCCGGGGTGGTGTCGGGGAGCGCGGTGCGCCGCCGGGCGATCTCTATGTACAGGTACGGATCGCTGCTCATCCACACTTCACCCGGATCGGGAACGATCTTCATCACAAGGTCCAGATCGGAATAGCCGAGGCGGCCCTTGGCAAGACCATCTCGGTACCGCTGGTCGACAACACCTCCACAGAAATCGACATCCCCGCTGGTACTCAGGCCGCAACTGTTTTTCGGCTCGGGAAGCAGGGGATGCCCCGGCTGCAGCGACGAGGTCGCGGCGACCTCCTCATCGAGGTCGAGGTTGTGGTGCCAACCGTGCTCGATTCCGAGCAAGAGGAGGCTCTGCGGCAGTTTGCCGAGCTCCACGGTGAGGAACCTGTCGAAAGCAAGCGCCGCAAACGCAAACGACGGGGACGTTGATAATGGCAAAGCACATTCCCCATCTCTACGTTCCCGGGCCCTATGCGCCGGGGCGGATTGGAGTCGTCGAGGGGACCCGAATCCATCTCGAGAGAGTACTGCGCAACTCCGGCCCCATCGAGGTGAGCTATACCGATGGCGCCGGCCTCATCGGGTCGGGTGTCTACTCGGCCGGGTGGATTCAACGAGGACGAGAGTCCGTCAACGAGCGAGCGAAACCAGTCACGATCGCCGTGGCTCCTCCGAAGAACAAGAGTCGGGCCCGGTTTGTCGTGGAGAAGCTGGCGGAGATCGGAGTTGCCCGGCTGCTGTGGCTGGAAAGCGCCCGATCTGAGGGACGGGTGCCCCGGGTCGAGAAGTCTGCTTCGTGGGCCCAGGCGGCGCTCGAACAGTCGAGGGGGCGCTGGCTGATGGAGGTTGTCGGTCCGGTTGCCGTGGCCGACGTCCCACGCTTCGGGTCGGTGTTGATGGCGGATCGCAACGGGTCGAGCATCAACGACATAGAACTCCCCACCGATGCGGTTCTGTGCGTTGGGCCCGAAGGCGGTTTCGCCCCCGACGAGTTTCTCGACCCGGTGGTGCGCATCCGGCTTGGCGGAAACGTGCTGCGCGTGGAGACCGCCGCCCTGGTTGGGGCGGCTCTGCTCACCCACAAATCCGACTCCTAGCAGCGGAGCGACTACGGTAGGGGACTAGTCACGAGCGCTGATCCGAAATTGGGGTCAGATAGCCAACAAAACGAAGACATCTTGGTAACCCTGGGTTATGATGTTGGCTACGCAGAGCGGTCGCGATGCGTATGCTCTGAGCGGGCCGAGGAGAAGTCATGCCGACATACAACGAGATGGTTGGGAGCAGACTGCGATCTATCCGGCGGCAGCGTGGGTTGTCGCTGCAGGACGTACAGAAGCTGTCCGACCAGGAGTTCAAGGCCGCCGTCCTGGGTGCCTATGAGCGTGGTGAGCGGAGTCTGTCGCTACCTCGCCTACAACGCCTGGCACAGTTCTTCAGCGTGCCGATCATGCAGTTACTTCCGCAGGATGACGGCCCGACGCCCAATCCGGCCGCCGATGGCGTCACGATCGATCTGAATCAGGTCGAGCGTCTCTCCGGCCAAGATGGCCAAGTAGTCGAGAGATTCTTGAGGGGTATCCAGATGCTCCGACAGGACTTCAACGGCCGGGTGTTGACAATTCGGGCCAACGATCTTCGGATGCTGGCCATGCTGCTCGATCAGTCCGAAGAGGGGTTCAGCGAGCGCCTCACTGAGCTTGGCGTCACCTCAGACGGCGAGTAGCAAATCTCAGTCGGGACTACACCTCCTCGCTTGGCTGATTTTGCCATGCGGTATTCCCCTCGGCAGGCGCCACCGATATACTGCCCTCCCGCGAACCACGTTCGCGCTTTGCCAACGATGAGTGTTTTGTCGTGACAACCCCCCCTGCAACCCAGATACGCATTCGCGTACCCAGCAACCACCTGATGGCCGACCTGCTGGGCGAGCGCGACGCTTATCTCCATCAGGTCGATGAGGCCTTTGCCGAGGCCCGCATAATCGCGCGCGGCAACGAAATCGTCATCGAAGACTTCGGGGATCCCAACACTGGGGAGATGGTGCAGACGGTATTCGATGAGCTGCTGATCCTCATCCAAGAAGGTGAATCGCTCGATCAAGACCGGGTGGAGCGGGTCATCGACATGGTCAAGCAGGATGTTCCCTCGCCCTCGGGAGTCTTCACCGATTCGATCAAGGTTGGGCGAGGCAAGCACGTGCGGCCGAAGACCCACGGCCAGAAGAAGTACGTCGATGCCGTACGCGAGAACACGATGATCTTCGGAATCGGGCCCGCCGGCACCGGCAAGACCTATCTTGCGATGGCCTGTGCGATCGAGGCGCTGCAGTCAGGGTCCGTGCGCAGGATCATCCTCACCCGCCCCGCAGTAGAAGCGGGTGAGCGGTTGGGGTTTCTCCCCGGGGACCTCACGGCGAAGGTCGACCCGTATCTGCGGCCTCTTTATGACGCTCTATATGAGATGCTTGGACCCGAAGAAACCGCACGGCTGATGGAGCGGGGAACTATCGAGATAGCTCCGCTCGCTTATATGAGAGGACGAACGCTCAACGATGCGTTCGTAGTGCTCGACGAGGCACAGAACACCTCGCCGGAGCAGATGAAGATGTTCCTCACCAGATTGGGCTTCAATTCGAAGATGATCGTCACAGGCGATATCACCCAGGTTGATCTCGACGGAGGGAAGACCTCTGGCCTGCGGACGATCCGCCGGGTACTGCGCAACATTGGAGGGATCTCCTTCATCGAGTTGACCGGCGACGATGTCGTGCGGCATCGCATCGTGGCCGCCATCGTCGAGGCGTATCGGAGGTACGAAGAGAAAAGGCGGGAGAAGGACTCATGAGCTTCTTCCGGCGTTACTCGATTCCGCTGAATCTCTTGGTGATCGCAGTCACGATGGTTTTCGTCGGCGCGTCCTTGGTCGTAGGTCGTGCGGCGGCTGCCGAGCCGGTTGAGATCGCGGCCGGCTTGCCATCGCCCGAGGACTACATCGCTACCCAGACGGTTGAAATCACAGACCAAGCCGCAACTGAGTTGGCAAGAGAAGCGGCACGACAGAACACGCCCAGGGTCTATTCGATCAATCCTGAGGTAGCACTCCGGGTGCGCAACGACATCGCCGCCTTCTTCGAGAACCTGGAGGAACTGGCTTATCTGACCCCCCAGGAGGCGGAGGTCGTCGCTGAGCGGTCGCAACTCCAGCAACTGGTCGACGAGATCATTGGGGGAATCGATGGGGCGGCCGAGGCCGGCATCGTGGTGTTCGTCTCGGAGAGTGAAGAACTTGTCGTGCTGACCGGGACGATCCCAGAGGGCGGGACGCGAGACGTCATCCGCGAAGCCATTGCCGAGATCGACGGCCGCAACATCGACGACTCCGCCCTTGTGGAGATAGCGCTGCCGCCGCCGACTACGACTTCGTCGACCACAACGACAACCGAAGCCGAAGACGGGGAAGAAGCGACCACTACGACTACGACGACCACGACCACGACGCAGCCGCCCGAGACGACAACGACAACCACAACGTTGCCGCGGCGTCCCGTGGAGGATTGGGTGGAGGCGCTTGATCCTGACTATCCGACGCTCCGCGGCGAACAGACGATCCTCGACTTCATAACCCTCTACAACTCTGATCTAGATCGGGTTGCCGATGGTGAGGCCCCACTTTTTGACGTGATCGTGCAGGCCACCGACGACCTGGTCGAGGAGTTGATGACCGCAGGTATCCGGCAGATCGAGCTCGACGAGACCGTGGCAGAACTATTGGGTCCGGTGCCTCCCATTTTCATCAGGGAGCTTCCAATTGAAGAGCGTGACATCGCTCACGAGGCGATCGGCGAGCTCGTCGCCGATCAGCTGGAGACCAATGAGTTTCTCAACGAAGCGCTGACGGTGGAGGCGGAGCAGAAGAGTGCCGATGAGGTCGAAGACGTCAAGGTCCCCTTCCTTGCGGGTTCGTTGATCGCAAAGCAGGGTGAGGTGCTGACCCCTGTCCAGTTCGAGGCGATCACCGAACTCGATCTCGTCGAAAAGGGGCTTGGAACCTCCCGCCGCGCAATCGTATTGCTCGGGGGGTTGGCCGTCGCGCTGACTGCGTTCTTCCTGTGGCGACTGGCACCACAGAAATGGTCGGAACCCAAGCACTTCGCTCTGCTCGGAATACTGCTCGTGCTTGCAGCCCTGGTCTCACGAATGCCAGAGCTGGTCAACACGGCCGAAGGTGAAACCAACCAAGTGGCGTTTGCGATACCGGCGATGCTGTTTGGTTACACCGCGGCCATCTTGTACGACCCGCGCACGGCAGTCCTCATGGCAGTGCCCGTGACGACTTTTGTCGGCGTTTCAACTGGAGATGTTGCCCTCACGATGTTCGTCGCAGTTGCCACTGTGGCTCCGGTGGCGTTCGTTTCTTCCGTGTCGAGCCGTCGTCAACTCCGGCTTGCCGTAGCCCTGTCGGCGGTGGTTCTGGTTCCGTTCGGTGCAATCATCTCGTGGTTCTTCCGCGGTTGGGAGACGTACCAGGAAGCCGCCCTATTCGCTCTGCTCGGCGGAATCGTCGGCGGTCTGATCGCCCAAGGCTTGGTTTCGTTCCTGGAGAACCTCTTCCGGATCACCACGACACTCACGCTGCTCGACCTGGTCGACCGTAACCACCCGGCGCTGCGCCTCATCGAGGAGAAGGCCCCCGGCACGTTCAACCACTCGATTCTCGTTGGCACCCTGGCCGGCAAGGCGGCGCGCGAGATCGGCGCCGATCCTTTGCTTGCCCAGGCGGCGGCGTTCTATCACGATCTGGGCAAGACCGAGGATCCGATCTACTTCATCGAGAACCAGGTCAGCATCACCAACCCGCACGATCACCTCAATCCAGTTGAGTCGTGCAAGATCATCCGGAATCACGTCACCGACGGTTTGCGGCTGGCCCGCCAATACCGTCTCCCGCCGGAGATCCAGGCCGGGATTCGGTGCCATCACGGCACAGGGCTCATGCGCTACTTCTATCACCAGGCATTGGAGGCCGATCCCGAGGTCGACCCGCAGCAGTTCCGGCACCACGGCCAGAAGCCGAAGCGCAAAGAGATGGCAATTCTGATGATCTGCGATGCCGTCGAAGGCGCCGCCCGGGCTCACGCACAACAACAAGAGCCAACCGCCGAGAGCATCACCAAGGTCGTCGATTCGGTTGTTGGCGAGAAGCTGGACGATGGGCAACTCGACGAGGCTGCGCTGACTTTTGGTGACCTGACGACAATCAAGGCGGCGATTGTCGACGCCCTCATCGGCTACTACCACACCCGGGTTCCCTACCCGGGCTTCCCCGGAGCGCAGGTGAAGCCAGCCTGATGGATATCACTCTCGCCGACGAACAGGATGATCCTCTCCCTCGCCTTGACTTGGTGGAGCTGGCCCGAACCACCCTCGAGGCCGAAGGGCTTCCGGACTCGACCCAAATGGCCATCGCCCTCGTGGGCCGGGAGCGGATGGCGCAGTTGAATCGCGACTACATGGGAAAGGAAGGCCCAACCGATGTGCTCTCGTTTCCGCTCGAGGACTTCAGCGATCCGCCGGTAGCGGATCCCGCCGGCCCTCCGCTTCTGCTCGGAGATGTGGCCATCTGTCCTTCCGTGGTTCACGGCAACGCCGTGGCGGCTGCAGTAGCCTTTGAGGATGAATTGGCGCTCATGGTCGTGCACGGCATCCTCCATCTGCTGGGACGCGACCACGTGATCGATGCCGAAGCCGAACTCATGGAGCAACGCGAACGCGAAATACTGGCAATGGTTGGACGGGAGCGCCCATGACGACGGTCGCGCTGGTCGCATCTGCCTTCTTGATCCTTCTCAATGGCTTGTTGCGTGCCGCCGGGTCGTCACTGGTGCGGACCCCCCGGGCAGACGCGCTGCACGACGCCCGCAACGGTGACGAACGGGCCGAGCGAATTGCCAGCATCCTCGCCGATCGTCCCCGCATCCAGCCTGCTCTAGGCATGGTGAGCACGGGCCTGTTGGTCCTGGCGGTGGTGCCCGCCGCGTGGGCTCTGACCCGCCTAACCGACGGTATCCAACTCGCTGCCAGCCTGTTTGGGCTTGGTCTTGTGCTGGTCGTCTTTGGTGATGTACTTCCCCGGGCGCTCGGTCGAGCTCGCCCCCGAACCATCGCTTATCGTTTCGAATGGTTGGTGGGGCCCGCCATCAGGCTCGGTGAGGCAACCGCCGACCTCATCAACGATCCCGACGAGGATGACGAGGATGACGAGGACGCCGCCACCGAGGCGCATGAGCGGGAGTTGATATCTCAAGTCATTGACTTCGCCGACGCCATTGTGCGTGAGGTCATGGTGCCCCGGCCCGACATGGTCACCGTTGCCGCGAATGCGTCGAGTGAACTTGCACTCGACCTGGTGTTGGAGGAGGGCAAGTCTCGGATCCCGGTCTTTGGGGATGACACCGACGACATCCTTGGAGTGCTCTATGCGCGGGATCTGCTCCAACTGTGGGACGAAGAAGCCGGTCCTCGACTAGCCCGTGATCTGATGCGCGACGCCTATTTCGTGCCGGAGACAAAGCGAGTGCCAGATCTGTTGCGAGAGATGCAGGCCAATCAGGTGCACATGGCCATTGCGGTAGACGAGTTCGGTGGCACCGCCGGCCTGGTCACTATCGAGGATTTGCTCGAGGAGCTGGTTGGCGAGATCGCCGATGAGTACGACGAGGAGGAGCCGATGGTCGTGAAGGAGGACGACGGTTCCTATCTGATCGATGCCCGGCTCGACATAGACGATCTCGGGGATCTCCTAGGAACCACGATCCCCGACGAGGATTGGGACACGGTGGGTGGCCTCATTCTCGGACTGGCCGGACGAGTACCGGCAGAGGGCGAGAACTTCGAGTTCAACCGACACATGATCACCGTCGAGCGGGTCCAAGGCCGGCGGGTCGCCCGAGTCCGGCTCCATCCCTAGTGCGCGCAGGTTCGGCTTCCACCCCCCTCGACGGACTCTGTCCGTCGATCCCCCCTTCAAGGGGGGATTGTCTGGTGTGCTCTGGCCCCCTTCGAGGGGGGATTGTCTAGTGCGCTCTGGGTTCGTGTCTGTGGTCGGGCGGCCGAATGTCGGCAAGTCCACGCTGGTCAACGCGTTGGTGGGGGAGAAGGTCGCCATCACCTCGCCCCGTCCGCAGACGACTCGCAACACCATTCGCGGCATCCGCAACGACGCCAACAGGCAGATTGTCTTTGTCGATACGCCCGGCCTGCACCGACCGCGGACCGCACTCGGCAACCGGCTCAACCGACTGGTCTACGGATCGCTGGAAGAGGCGGATGCCGTCGTCTTCGTTCTCGATGCCACGCAGAAGATCGGCCCGGGGGACAGGTTGATCGCCGAACGGCTGCAGCAGGCCAAAGCCACCGTGGTCGTCGTGGTCAACAAGGTCGACGCCGCCACCAATGCGGAGATCCTCGAGCAGCTGGAAGCGGCCGGGACGTGGGACTTTGCGGCGTACGTTCCTGTGTCTGCGCTCGAGAGGGACGGTACCGAGCGTATCCTCGACGAGATCGACAGCCTGCTGAATGAGGGCCCGCAGTTCTTCCCGACGGACGCTCACATGGACCAGCCGGAACGATTCCACGCTGCAGAGCTCATTCGCGAGAAGTTCCTTCATCGGTTGCGTGAGGAGCTGCCACATTCGCTGGCAATCGTGGTTGAAGAGATCGAGTCGCGCGACAACGATGTGGTCTATGTCGCCGCCACCGCCCTTGTGGAACGCAAATCGCAGAAGGGCATCGTGATCGGGAAAGGTGGGTCCCTGCTGCGCGAGGTCGGGGCCGAGGCACGTGCCGACCTGGAGCGCTTCTTCGGGAGCCCGGTCTACCTCGACATTCGGGTGAAGGTTGAAGAGGATTGGCAACGCCGCGATCAGGCCCTCGACCGGCTCGGCTTCTAACGAAACGGCACTGGGGTGTTGCCTGCCACCTTGGGCACTCCAGAGACATACCGGCAGGAACCGGGAGGGCGACTAACTTTCGCATATGGCGATAAGACACGACCAAGGAATCGTCTTGCGGTCCTTCCCTTTTGGGGAAGCAGACCGAGTGGTCGTGCTGCTCAGCCCCAACCACGGCAAGCTGCGCACGGTTGCCAAGGGGATTCGCAAAACGAAGAGCCGGTTCGGCGGGCGCTTGGAGCCCTTCAGCCATGTCGACCTCGTGCTCTATGAGGGACGCAACCTGGACACGATCACTCAAGTTGCGATGATCGAGCCGTTCCATGACCTCCGCTCCGACCTGGATCGCGTAGTCATGGCCGGGGTCATGGTCGAAGTCGCCGATGCTGTCGCCCAGGAGAACGAGTCGTCGGTGCGGCTCTTCCTGCTGCTGCAGCGTGGTTTGCGAGCGCTGGAAGCAGGGCCGGCGCATGCTGATCTGCTCACGGCCTTCCTACTCAAGGCCGCCGAGACGATTGGGGTTGCCCCTGCGCTGGAGCATTGTGCCGGCTGCGGTCGGCGTGACGGGCTCACTCGGTTCAGCTTCCCGGCCGGCGGTGTCCTTTGCGAACAGTGCCGCACCCCCGGCGCCTACGCATTGCGGGAGGGGCTGACCGTCTACCTCGCTTCACTCGCCGGCGCAGATCTGGGTGACCTGCCCGACACAAACGAGGCATTCTCCGGAGAGGCGAGAGGAGTGGCTCGGCGGTTCGTGGAATACCACCTGGAGCGACAGATCCAATCCCTGGCGGTGCTCGATGTATGAGGGCCTCGATCTCGAGCGGGTTCCGCGTCACGTCGCCATCATCATGGACGGCAACGGCCGGTGGGCCAACGCTCGTGGCATGCACCGGACCCAAGGACATGCCGCTGGTGAGCCGGCGTTGTTCGACGTCATCGACGGTGCTCTGGAAATCGGAGTGAAGTGGCTGACTGCCTACACCTTCTCAACCGAGAACTGGTCGCGCGATCCTGAGGAAGTCGAGTTCCTCATGCACTTCAATGTCGATCTGCTGCAGCGGCGGCGGGACGAGCTTCACAGCAAGGGAATCAGGATCCACTTCATTGGGGAGCGAGACGATCCCCGCGTGCCCCAGGATCTGCGGGACCGCATCAACGATGCGGAAAGCCTCACCCGCAACAACCAGGGCATGCACATGGTGTTTGCGTTCAATTACGGCGGTCGGACCGAGATCGCTCAGGCAGTACGAGCGATCGCGGAGGAGGCATCGGCCGGACGGCTCGATCCCGCGTCCGTCACTGCGCAGTCAATAGCCGCTCGCCTCTACCTGCCTGAGATGCCCGATCCCGATCTGGTCATCAGGACCAGCGGAGAGTTGCGAATCTCGAACTACTTGCTGTGGGAGTCGGCGTACTCCGAGTACGTGTTCACTCCGGTCTTGTGGCCAGACTTCGACCGGCACACGCTGGTGGATTGCATCATCGAGTATCAGCAGCGCGACAGGAGATTCGGTGGTGCTGAGGATCGGTCGGGGCCCGGACCCGCTTCCACCTAGTTGGAGTTCCGAAGGAACTCCAACGAACGCACGGGAGTGCGTTCGCTCTATCATGCCGTCCCAATTCCCGATCCTGGATCTGCAGTCATGTCTATCGATTTCGACACCATCGTCAACCTTGCGAAGAAACGCGGCTTCGTCTTCCAGTCCTCGGAGATCTACGGCGGTCTTCGTTCTGCATACGACTACGGACCGCTCGGCGTTGAGCTGTTGCGCAACGTCAAGGAGCAGTGGTGGCACTCGATGGTCCGCATGCGCGACGACGTGGTCGGCATCGATTCCGCCATCATTCAAGCTCCGTCGGTGTGGGAGGCCTCGGGGCATCTCGCATCGTTCACCGATCCGCTCGTGGAGTGCACGAACTGCAACAACCGCTTCCGCGAGGACAAGCTGGAGAACCCGGACCAGTGCCCGGCGTGCGGCAAGACGGGGACCTTCACAGAGGCCAAGAACTTCAACTTGATGTTCAAGACGCACATGGGTCCGGTGGAATCGGCCGATAACGCCGTCTACCTGCGACCCGAGACGGCGCAGGGCATCTTCATCAATTTCGAGAACGTACGTCGCACTTCCCGGATGAAGCTTCCTTTTGGGATCGCGCAGATCGGCAAATCGTTCCGTAACGAGATCACGCCGGGCCAATTCGTGTTCCGCACCCGCGAATTCGAGCAGATGGAAATGGAGTTCTTCTGCCGTCCTGAGGAAGCCGACGACTGGTTCAAGTACTGGATCGACGAGCGGAAGCGTTGGTACGTCGATCTAGGAATGAGGGAGGAGAACCTCCAGTTCCGCGAGCACGAACCCGACGAGCTGTCGCATTACTCGGCAGGAACCTTCGATGTCGACTACCGCTTCCCGTGGGGTTTCGACGAGCTGGAGGGCATCGCCAACCGGACCGACTTCGATCTCAACGCGCACATGGAGCGGTCCGGTAAGGACCTCACCTACTTCGATCAGGAATCGGGGGAGCGCTTCGTGCCGTACGTAATCGAGCCGGCGGCGGGTGCCACCCGCACCACGTTTGCATTCCTACTGGATGCATACGACGAAGAAGAGGTGCGCGGGGACACCAGGACCGTGCTCCGCCTCGACAAGCGACTGGCGCCGATCAAGGTCGCCGTGCTGCCGTTGTCGAAGAAGCCCGAGCTAGTGGAGGTGTCGACTGCGCTGGCGGCTGATCTGCGTGCGCTATGGCCCATCGAACACGATGTCACGCAGGCAATCGGACGCCGCTACCGCCGCCAGGACGAAATCGGCACCCCGCTGTGCGTCACCGTGGACTTCGACACGCTCGAGGACAGAGCGGTCACCGTGCGAGATCGCGACACCATGGAGCAGGATCGGGTCGCAATGGATCAGCTTGCGGCATACCTGCAAGACAAGCTGGCGTGAGCCGAAACACCCCATAACGGAGTGGCAACCCGGCCGGAGCTTCCTCGTCGCGGCTAGCCGACGCGGCGGGCGTCCGTCACGTAGAGGTTGCGCATGAACGGGTCCACCGTTGCCAGCGTGCCGCTGAAGGAGATGACATCGCCGCGCTGCAGCTGGTCCGCCGTGCCCCGGGGAAGGAAGACAACCGCATCGATGTCGGTCTTGCCGTAGAGGTCGTTCTCTATTTGCGCCACGGTTACGACGGCCTTGGTAGCGGGGCCCGTGGTGACCGTCGTGTCCTCCTCGATCTCCCTAGCTTGTTTGACCGGGCCCATCAACGTGACCTTTGTGCCGCGAAAGCGCTGCTCGAATTCGCCATCGGCCTCGAAACTCAGCCGGTTGTCGCCAAACACGTCATCGAAGAACGTGTCCGGCAAACCTGTGCCGGGCGGGGGTGCGGGCGCAGGCGGCGGCGTCGGCGCAGGTGGGGGTGGGGGAGCTGGTGCCGGCGCAGCCGGTCGGGAGGAAGGGGATTCAGTCGGCCTGGAAGCCTGCTGCTCCGCCTCCTTCGGGCGCGCCGATGGTGGTTGCGGACGGGTCCGGGGCTGTGTGGAGGCGGGAGCACCGTCAATCTGCCTCGGCTTCGCCGGCTTGGGCTTATCGAGCGGCTTGGGGCGGCGGCTGACCAGCTGGAGGGCGGCGGCTGCCATGTCATTGGTTGTCTTGATGATGGCCTCAGCCGGCGGTTCAGATGTGTCACTCACGAAGCTGATTCCGCCGTCCTCGATGATCGTTGTCGGGTAGTCACCTATCAGCCGCACCAGGGTGCGGCGCAACTCGGGGTCCATCATCTTGCGGAGCGCATCGGGGCGAGACGTGTTCACCTTGAAGCTCTGGTCGAACGCAGTTGCCCCGATTTGGGTGTCCTTCTGGCCGAGCTCGCCGAGGGTGCGGGTGATGGTGGTCTCGCGTTCCAGGCGAAGCGACATCCCCAGCGGAGGATAGAAGACGCGATACCTGACCCCGGGGTGGCGGCCTTCCGCAATGTCGATTCGTACCGGGAGGCCGTTGATCATCCCCTCGAGGCGGGGGAGAAGCTCGGGAACGCTACGGGTGAGCTTCAGACCCAACGCACTTGCAGCAGCCTGAAATCGGTCGTCGGTTCCCACGAGCTGCATGGCAACGAAGAACAAGACGATGACCACAACTACTACGACGGCGACGGCACCCATCGCTTGCCGATTATACGAAGCGCCGCCGTTGACAACGGTCTTTGCCCCTCCGCCGAGGAGCTACTCGTCACCGGCCGGTAGGGGCGGGATCTGGCCCTCGACGTAGGTCGTGAGTGTCACGACTGTGCGGCTTGGTCCGGGCGCAATCTGCCGAATCTCGTCGAGAACCTCGCCCAGATGGCTAGACGACCGGGCCTTGATGTGGAGCAAGAGGTCGAACTCGCCGGTGACCGCGGCCGAAGACCTGACGAAGGGGATGGCGCGGAGACGCTGCGACAACTCCTCGAGTCCACGAGAGCGATTGTCCCGAATGCTGATGAAGGCATCGACCGGGTAGCCCAGGGCCTCCCAGTTCAGATCGACTGTGAAGTGGTCTATGAAGCCGCGTTCCTTGAGTCGCTTGACACGCTGGTGCACTGTCGCTGCGGAAACACCGATGTGGCCGGCTATCTGGGCATAGGGCATCCGGCCATCTTCAACCAGGTACTCCACGATTTGATAGTCGATAGCATCCATTCGCTAAAAGATTATCACCAATAGCTTGGCTCTGGAATAAATCGTTTGACAAATCGTTGATTGTGGTAGAAACTACAATGGTGCAATTGAGGGCCAGGATGACACCCGGTTCTCAACGCTCGGCAGTTGCCTCCCGCAGCGGAGGGTGCCGCCAGATCCAGGGGTTCGCCTCTTCGTTGAAGAGGCCCCTAGTGAAATAGAAGGGAAGCCCAACTCCCTCCCCTCCCTCCGGGCTTCCCTTCTTTTTCGCGTTCAGGGGGTTACGGGAAGCTGTTGAGGGGGCCCCGTTACACTCGCCTCGTGGCCTACTCCCGGGAAGACATCGAACGCATCCGTGAACAGACGGATCTAGCCGAGCTCGCTGCGGAAATCACCAAGGTGAAGCGATCCGGCCGATCCGTCATGGCTGTGTGTCCCTTTCACCAGGAGAAGACCCCGTCGCTCTCGATCGACCCCGGCCGCGGCCTCTTCCACTGCTTCGGTTGCGGGAAGAGCGGCGACATCTTCGGCTGGATTCAGGAATCGCAGAACGTCGATTTCCGCGAGGCGATCGAACTGCTGGCGCGCCGTTCCGGCATCACCTTGAAGCAAACTCCGGGGGAAGCGAAACGGCGCGGGCGTCGTGAGGAACTGGTACGAGCCACCAAGGCCGCCGTCGACTTCTATGTGGAGAGGTTGAAGACGGGTGGCGATGCCGGAGCTGCGCGACGCTATCTCCGCGGTCGGGGCTACGGCGGCGATGTGGTGGACAGATTCAGCATCGGCTTCTCCCCTGACGCATGGGATGAATTGACCCGACATCTCAAAGGTCGGGGCTTCACGGACCGTACGCTGGCTGAGTCCGGGCTGGCATCGCGCAGTCGAGTGGGGCGGCTCATCGACCGGTTCCGGGGACGCATCATGTTCCCCATCTTCGACCTGCGAGGTGATCCCGTCGGTTTTGGTGCTCGCCAACTCGAGGGCGACGGCCCCAAGTATCTCAACACCTCGGAAACGCCGATCTATCACAAGTCGAATCTGCTCTACGGATTGAACTGGGCCAAGGGCGAAATCGTGCGCCGGGGCGAGTCGGTCGTTGTTGAGGGTTATACGGACGTCATTGCATTGCACCTAGCGGGTCAACCGGTAGCGGTCGCCACGTGTGGCACGGCGCTCGGGGAGAACCACCTCGATCTGCTGAGGAGATTCAGCGAGCGGGTCCTCCTGGCGTTCGACGCAGACGAGGCAGGCGCCGGCGCCGCGCTGCGCGGCTTCGACATGGCGGTTCCCGGTGATCTCGACTTGCGGGTCGTGACGCTGCCGCAGGGCCGGGATCCGGCAGATCTCGTGGGGGAGGGGGAGGAGCAGCTGCTGGTTGCTGCGATGAAGGAGTCGACACCACTACTCCAGTTCTCCGTCGACAGGGAGCTCGCCAAGCACGATCTCGGTGAAGCGGAGGCCCGGGGTCGGGCCATCCGGGCCACGGCGGCGATGGTCGCACGTCATCACGACCAGCTGGTCAGACACGAATACGCGGTAGCGATATCGCGACGAACCGGCGTTGATCTCCGTCTGGTCGAGGAAGCAGTGGCAAGTGCCAGGCGACAGCGACAGCCGGAAGCCGCGCAGCCGGCCCGCCCCAGCCCGCAGAAGCTATCCGGGATGGAGAAGGCCGAGCGGGAGTTGCTCCGCTTGATCATGACGAATCGTGTCGAGGTGCGCAGACTCGAAGTCGACGAGACCTTGTTTGGTGACGACGACCTTCTGGCGGCATTCCGTCACATCTGGCCGGAGATAGAGAAGCTCGATCCGGGGGTAGCGCCGGATCTCGGCAGGATTCTCGGCGGCGCCGAGACCGAAGAGGTTCGCCTGCTGGCGGAGCTGGCGCTCGAAGATCGTCCTGAATCCGATCCAGCGGACGTCATCAATCGCCTCAAGGTGGGCACGGTAACGCGCCGAATCGAACTGCTGCAAAGGGAACTCGAGTCACTTTCCGGAACGGACCAGGAGCATTCCGACAAGCTCGAGGAGTTGTTAGCTTTGCAGCAACAGAAGCAACGTCTACGGAGTCGCGAGTGAACGAAGCAGCATCGACCGTCGTTGAGCTGTTGACCAAGCGTGGTCAACAGCGTGGCTTTCTCGTGGTTACCGAGATCCTGCAAGAGCTCGAGGATGTCGAAGCCCCGGCGGAAGCATTCGACGAAGTTGTCGAAGCTTTGCAGAACAACCGAGTCAACGTCCGCGAGGACTCGCAGAACGCACTCGAAGCCACCGCGCTGAGCAGCGACGAGCTCGTTCATGTCTCCGATCCGGTTCGGATGTATCTGCAGGAAATCGGACGCTACCCATTGCTCACTCCCCAACAGGAGGTGGAGCTGGCGATGCAGATGGAGGCCGGGGAAAGGGCCTCGGAGAAGCTCGAGGGCGATGCCGGATCGGAGCTACCCGTTGCCGAACGAGTCATTCTGCAACGGGCTGCGCGCACGGCTGATCGGTCACGGAAGAGACTGGTAGAGGCGAACCTCCGGCTGGTGGTGTCGATCGCCAAGAAGTACGTCGGCCGCGGCCTTTCGTTGCTCGATCTGATTCAGGAAGGGAACCTGGGGCTAATCCGGGCGGTGGAGAAATTCGACTACCGCAAGGGGTTCAAGTTCTCCACCTATGCAACGTGGTGGATCCGCCAAGCGGTGACCCGGGCGCTGGCCGATCAGGCTCGGACGATTCGGGTTCCGGTGCACATGGTGGAGACCATCAACAAGCTGGCCCGGGCGCAGCGCACCCTGATGCAGGAGCTAGGTCGAGAGCCGACGATCTCAGAGATTGCCCAGGAGCTGGAGCTCGAGCCGCAGCAGGTCACGGAGCTGCGGCGGATTGCGCAGGACCCGGTGTCGCTGGAAACGCCGCTTGGGGAAGAGGACGACTCGACACTCGGCGACTTCGTAGAAGACACCGATGCCGATGTCCCCGTCGAGGTTGCGTCGTTCAAGCTGCTCCAGGAATACCTGTCGCTCGTTCTCGAGGGCCTCAATGAGCGGGAGCGTCAGGTGCTGATCATGCGCTTTGGTCTCGCCGACGGCAAGGTCAAGACGCTCGAGGAGGTGGGCGCCCACTTCAATGTGACCCGGGAGCGTATCCGCCAGATCGAAACCAAAGCCCTGGCCAAGCTACGTCAACCGGCGCGGGCCAAGCGGCTTGAAGGGTATCTCGAAGGGGCATAGACCACCATCCGCCACCCCCCTTTTGGATTCTTGCGTCCCAAACCGGAACATATTCCGGTTTCGGACGCCAAAACGAGGGGTGGTTAGCTTGGGTGTCCGTTTCCGTCGACTTTGTCACGGATCGCATCGCCGGCGTTTGCCAGTTGGTCGGCGACTACGCCCCTCACCTGCGCCGTGCTCGTCTCAACGGCGTCCTTGCCCTGATCGATGACCTTGCGGACGTGCTCGTTCGAGGTTGCGCGTCGGTAGGCGCGCCGCATCTGTTCGTAGCGATCCCGTCCGGCCTTGGAACCCAGGATGTAGCCGATTCCGAATACGATGGCAGTGCGGAACTTCATCGCAGCATTGTGCCACGGCTGAAGATCCGGCGCATGAGGTTAGGTATGCCGCCGTACGTCTGATACCATCCAGCGGCCCCACAGCGGGGTCACCTTCCGGGGTAGCTCAATCGGCAGAGCAGCGGACTGTTAATCCGTTGGTTGGGAGTTCAAGTCTCCCCCCCGGAGCCACACAACTCACGAACCGTCAGTTCGACGGGGGTCGCCATCTTCTCGTCTCAGTCCCACGAGAGTCCTCCCTGATGGTTTGGATCGCGATTGGTTCGAATGCGTCACTGTGGTGTTGCTGGCCGCCGGTGCGCTCGTGATCCTGTTCGTATAGTCCGGCACCGCAACCGGCTACGCTCGCTCGATGCCGTTCCCAGCAAGGCTCGACGATCTTCGACCGAACCGGCGGCGATCGGCGGTATTCGCCGATCAGGTCGGTTCAATACAGGCCAACCAACAGTCAGAGGTAGTCCGCGCCATCGACGCTGTGGAACAGGCCGCCGCTCGAGGCTTGTGGGCTGTCGGCTTCATCAGCTATGAAGCAGCGCCGGCGTTCGACAACAACCTGAGGGTTCACCGCGGCAGCGATGACTTCCATCAGCAGCTGCCGCTCGTCTGGTTTGGGCTCTACCGAACCCGGCTGCTCAACCCGGCGCCGGACTTGGATCTGGGGCACTACTCGTTGACGGAGTGGGAGCCGGTCGACTCTGCCGAGTCGTACCGCCGCGCCGTTGACGAGATAAGACAGCACATCATCGCCGGGGACACCTATCAGGTGAACTACACAACGCGCCTCCGCGCCGGCTTTGCCGGTGATCCCGTCGCCTTCTATCACGACCTCGCCGCTGCCCAGTCCGGCGGCTATGGAACCTACCTCGACGCCGGCCGCTACAAGATCGTCAGCGCCTCGCCCGAGCTGTTCTTCGACCGGTATCCGACCGACCTGGGTCAGGACCGGCTCATCACGCGTCCTATGAAGGGAACCGCACCGCGGGGTCGGTGGACAGCGGAGGATGACTTGCAGCGGAGCCAATTGGAGGCTTCGGAGAAGGATCGTGCCGAGAATCTCATCATCGTCGATTTGCTTCGCAATGATCTTGGACGGGTAGCGGATTTCGGCTCGGTAGCGGTATCCGACCTGCTCGCTGTGGAGAGATACGACACCGTGTGGCAGATGACCTCAACCATCACGGGATTGGCTGACCCTGCAGTTCCGTTGGTTGATGTGCTCAGAGCCCTCTTCCCTTGTGGATCGATCACCGGCGCTCCCAAGGTCAGCACGATGGAGATCATTGCCGAACAAGAGAGCACACCACGCGGCATCTATACCGGTGCGATCGGCTTCGTCGCCCCGCGGGGAGACACAGGCCCGCAAGGAGCACCCGGCCCTCGCGCTTCATTCAGCGTTGGAATCCGCACCGTCGTGATCGACGGAGAAACAGGCCGGGCCGAGTACGGAGTGGGCGGGGGGATCACCTACGACTCTGACCCTCAGGCCGAATACGAAGAGGCACTGCTCAAGGCTCGGATACTGGACTACGGACGGTCCGACTTCGAATTGCTGGAAACGTTGCGATGGAATCCCGTCACAGGGTGGTACTGGCTGGATCTCCACCTCGATCGACTCGAAGAGTCGGCGAAGTACTTCTCAGTGCCGATCGACCGCGCCAAGATCACCGCCCGCTTGGAGGCGGCGGTGACCGCCGTCGAGACGGAGAGCCGGGTCCGGCTTACTCTGAGTCGACGGGGGAGAATCAGGATCGAGGCCGCCCCGTTGCCCCGAGACGAGCGGCCCTCGGTCGCCGTCGCCATCGATCTCGAACCGGTCGACACAACCAGCCCGTTCCTGTTTCACAAGACGACGCGACGAGCCGTCTACGACGAGCGGCAGGCGCGCCATCCCGACGCAGATGACGTGCTCCTGATCAACGAGCACAATGAGTTGACCGAGTCGACGATCGCAAACGTCGCCGTGAAGCTCGAAGGCAGCTGGTACACCCCACCGATCGAAGCCGGATGCCTACCCGGGGTCTATCGCTCCGTTCTTCTCGACGAAGGCCGACTGAGCGAGCGCCGTATCGACGTTGCTGAGCTCGAAGGCTGCGAAGGCATCGCGTTGCTGAACTCCGTGCGCTTGTGGCGACCGGCCTTTCTTGTTGCCGGCTGATGGCGGAGGCCTCCTAAGCTCCTCGCATGTTTCGCGTTGCGCTACACGAGCCCGAGATCGCACCGAACACCGGCAACCTGATGCGGCTCACAGTCAACACCGGGTGTGAGCTTCATCTGATCGAGCCGATCGGGTTCTCGCTCGACGAGGCCAAGGTTCGTCGCGCCGGCCTCGACTATCGCGAATACGCCAACGTGCGAACTCACTCCGGGTGGGAAGCGTTTCTCGAAACGATTGGGGATGCTCGAATCATCGCGTTCAGCCAGCGTGCGAGCCTGGTCTACACGAACGTTGCATACCAATCTGCTGACGTGCTCCTATTCGGCAAGGAGTCGACCGGGCTCCCCGAGGCTGTTCTGAGGCATTCGGCGGTGGCCGAACGGGTGCGGATTCCGATCGGTCCGCAAGGCAGGAGTCTCAACCTCGCCAACGCCGCCGCCATCGGTGTATACGAAGCGTGGAGACAACTGGGGTTCGCGATGGCCGGAGAATACTCATGAAGCATCGAACCACGGTACGTGTCCGCTTCTACGAACTCGATCCCTATGGACACGTCAATCACTCCGTATACATCCAGTACTTCGAGGCAGCCCGAGCGCAGTGGCTCAATGAACTCGGGTTTCCGCTTGCCAGGCTGCAGCGGGACGGTATCCAGATCGTCGTCACAGAGATCAACACGCGGTATCTGGGCTCGGCCGGACCAGACGATGAACTCCTCGTGGAGACCCAGGTGCTGGAGCTGCGGCGCGTGTCCATGCAGTTCTCCCAGCGGATCCTGCGCGGCGAAGAGATCCTCGTCGAGCAGACCATCAGCGCTGCCTGCGTCAACGAGTTGGGTCGTCCAACCCGGGTCCCGGCAGAACTGGGTGCGGCCCTGCGGCAGGGTCGATGATCGACACGGCATCTGTCGTCGAGATCGAAGCCGCTGCATATCGGGCGTGGCCGGCTCGGGAGTTGGTTGAGTACGACGGTTGGGAGCTGCGCTTTGCCGACGGGTTCTCCCGGCGAGGCAACTCTGTCTATCCGGCCAGGCCGTCGAAGCTGCCCCTCTCCGAGAAGCTCAACTGGTGCCGCAACTGGTATCGCGATCGCGGTGAGCCGCTATTAGTTCGCCAGACGCCGGCCACTGAGGCCGGCTTGGATGAGGTGCTGGCAGACTCCGGGTTCACGCTGGAGGGCCGGACGCTTGTCATGACCACGAATCTGTCAGGAGGCTTCGACTCAGCCGACACTGTGGCGGATGCCCCCAGCCCGGAATGGTGGGAAGCCGCCGCCGCCCTTTGGGAGATTCCGCAGTCGAGCCACGCCGCCTGGCGCAGCATCATCGAACGCATCGATCATCCCGCCGCATTTGTGCAGCGATCCGGAGCCAACGGTTCCCACGCCGCGGGGTTGGCGGTCGTGGTCGGGGGGTGGCTTGGCCTCTTCGAGATCATCGTGCGCAGCGATTTGCGACGGCGGGGCATCGGGAGTGGGGTGACCCGGTCGCTGTTGAATTGGGGCGCACATTCGGGGGCGACTGGTGCGTTCCTACAGGTGGTCGAGGAGAACGAGGCAGCGATTGCCTGCTATCGCAGGCTCGGCTTCGAACCTGCCTATCACTACTGGTATCGCCGATCGTGCCCGTAGGGACTCAGCCGGCCGTGGCGAAGAGATCAGCGAAGGCCACCCGGGGGAACACCTCCAACTTGCCTCCGACTGTGGCGTTGATGATGTTGACGCCCCGGTAACCGAAGGCTTCTCGGGCCCACGCATAGTGTTGGATCATCCGGGCGGTATGGGGTTGATGCCACTTGCGGCCCTTCCCGAAGTAGTCCGGATGGAAGTGGTTGGGATCGTCCGATCGCGAAGTCAGCAGCGAGCGTTCCCCGTTGATCTCCGGGCCCTCGGCGATGACATCGTCGGGGATGACGTAGCTGGTGTCGCAGCCGATGAGAATGATCGTGGCAAAGCCCATGTACGCCGCCGCTTCGATCATGTTGACGGTGACAGTAAAGGGCATGATCAGGCCCTGGTTCATGTCGGCGGACACCGCTGTAAATGGGAGGTTGTAGGTGGCGATGGGGATCGGCCGGAAGAAGTAGCGGCCGCGAGCCCGGGGGATGTAGGTCTCTGTCGCTTCAACCCGGTTGGTGCCGTCCCAGTGGTGTAGCACGACGGGAAAGAAGAGTTCCATCTCCGGATTGGCCTCGTGCATTCCGACGATCTCTGCCGCATGGTCGGGAAGCACCCGACTGTCGCATGAGAAGTAGTAGCGATGACGCCAGGAGATCCGGTCGTAGAGGAGGTATGCGGCATTGCTGCCAAAGACGGTCTGTCCCTGCAGCAGGTCGAGATCCATCTCATTGAGCGACGGTCCGTTGCCCATGACAAAGCACGTCTCCCCTGCGTGCCGGCCGCGAAATCGAGTGAAGTCGTCGACGGTCAAGTTCATGGGTTCTCCTATCGGATCGAAATGCCGTCCAGGGGGTACCAGTCGTAGCGCACGCCTTCGGTAGCGAGCCTCAGGTTCTCGTCCGGTCCGCGGAACTCCGCCTGCTCGCCCGGGTGCGAGTAGTAGTGGCCGACCACGAGGGGCACCCGCACCCCGCCAAAACGTGGTCCGACGGTGTTCCACCACGCAAGATCGGCAACGGAGGTGATCTGTGCTCCGGAAGCGAACCTGTATGGGAACGGATACTGGTCATGTAGCGCACGGCGCCACAGACTCGCCGGCCCCAACGTGCCGCGTTCACCCGTTCCACTGCCGAGTCTGACACCTTCCTGTGATGGCGGCCATGCTGGATCGAATTGGAGATCGAGAGCGGGGTAGGCGGGGGCGACTGCGTCGGTCTCCTCCTGCGAATAGCAGATCTTCCACTCGCCTCCGGTCAGACCGGTGCCGGCGCTTTCGATGGCGTCTTCGAGGTGGGCGACTGCGTCTGGAGCGAGCCGGTCGTCGAGATTCAGGTTCATCACGTACTTCGTCTCTGCAAGTTGCGCCCCGACGTTCCAGGCTTCGTAGAGTCCAAGCGGCTGCGGAGCTACGGCTACCTTGCCGGTCAGCCAGCTCGGTGGCTCGTCGCCGTTGTCGAACACGTAGATGCGTTCAACCGGTCGGGTCTGCCGATCGAGACTCCGCTGATGGCCCTGTAGCAGCTGATACCGATCCGGATCCTTGTGCCAGACCGCGCAGAAGACACTGGTCTTGGTGGTCATGGCCGTCGAGTACGTCACTCAGATCGAGTCGGCATCCGCCGCCACTACTTGAGGCAAGAATGCCGGGCGGTCGCCCCACGGCGCCGCCCCGATGGATCTGATATGCCTCCGGTTGGTTGTCGCTACTCGTCGCTAGAGGACTTGAAGTCATCGGCGGTCGGGATCTCGAGTCCGGCGTCCTTCATGGCGCCAAAGCAGCCATATGCGACGGCCGCGGCCGAGATGAGCCCCACAAACAACCCGTACTTGACCAGGTCGTTTTCGGTTATCCAACGCAAGAGCACGAAGACGACGCCAACTGCGGCAAGGAGCAGCGCCAACTGCTCGGCGGCAAGGTTCCCGACCTTGACGTCTGAGATCTCCATGGCCTTGAGGAAGAGAATGACGGCGCCGGCAATCGCGAGGAGGATGCCTGCCCATGCGAAGAAGCCGGAGTCAAAAGCTCCGATGTTGGCTCCGATGCCGCCGAAGCTGAACCCGTACCAAGGCAGGAATAGCGAGATGATTGCGAGAACACCACCGCCTACTGCGATTCGCTGGTTCTGACTTAGCTTGCTGAAGTCCATTTGGCTCCCCTCGAAGCTCTGCTGCGAACTTCGCAGCGCGTGTCTCGCGCTGAGCGTAGTCGTCGTTGCGGCGGCTGTGTTGGATTGTTGGGCATCCTGGCCATCGCACTGCTCCAAGACGAACGCGCTCCGAAGCGGCGGCAGCCGAGTCCGGGACGGGCGAAGTGTCTAGTTCGTTCGGGCTAGTGCTGTCTAGTCCGTTTGTGCGTGGAGAAAACGACGCCTACCAGGTTGAAGTTCCGAGCCCGGAATTGCCGACATGTATTGAATGGCCCGCCCCGATTCCCCCACCCGCGGCCTCCTAAGAGGCGGTCTTCCGCGTGGGGGCCGGGTGTGGGTTGTGACCACTGCGGTTGGGGCGACGTTGTTGGTTGTGTCGGCGATTGTGTTTGTGGTGTCTTCGGGTACGCAGGGGTTGACGTTGCATGCGGAGGCGGTGCATGTGGCCGATGAAACGTTGCGGGTGGCGACGGTGGCGCGGGCGCAGGTGGCTATGGCGAACCATTTTGCTTCGATCGAGCGTGAGTTGGGTGTGGATGTTGCTGAGGAGCTGCTGATTTCGGCTGCTCAGGGTGAGTCTGCGTTGGATTTGATTGGGTTGGGGATCGAGCAGTTGGAAGTGTCGGGTGGTGAGGTCACCGTCGAGCTTGCTGCGGCGTTTGCTGAGTTTGATGCGTTGTCGCGTCAGGTATTGGATTTGATTGAGGAGGGGCGGTCGTCTGAGGCGAACCGGATCGTGGCTGAGGATTTGGAGGGGCCGTATGCGACTGCGTTTGCGTTGTTGCAGGCGGAGCGGGATCGGCAGCTCGGTGAGGTAGCGGCGTCTGATGAGTCGATGGCTCGGCTGGGAGACATCGCACAGGTGCTTCTCGCTCTTTTGATTCCGGCGGGGATGATCATCATCTATCGGGAACTCACGTTGCGGATGCATCGTCAGGCTGAGTTGAAGATGCGCTTGGAGGCGGAGCGGGCGGTGGGGAAGGTGCGCGAGGACTTCGTTGCTAATGCTTCGCATGAGCTGCGGACTCCGTTGACGATTGTGTATGGGATGGCGCAGGTGATCGAGGAGCATCCTGAGGCCACGGCTGGGGTCAAGGAACTGGCTACCAGCATTGTGAATGAGGCCGAGGATCTGCACCGCATGGTCGAGGACCTACTCACCACCAGCCAACTTGATGCGGATGCTTTGAAGTATGTGATCGAGGACGTGAGCACGACTGCCGAGGTGGATGAAGTCATTGCGCCGATGATCCGTTCCGGTGGTCAGATCGAAACCCACGCCGAGGAGGCATTGGTGGCGGTAGATCGGATGCGGCAGCGCCAGGTGCTGCGCAACCTGATCTCAAATGCCCGCAAGTACGGGGGTGCCGAAATCAGGCTGTCGGGTCGGTTGTTGGGCGGCATGTATCAATGGACCGTATCCGACAACGGCAAAGGCGTGCCTGCCGAGATCGAGGAACGACTGTTCCAGAGGTTCGTCCACCGCGGATCGTTGGTAACGGCCCCCGGCGGGGTCGGCATCGGCCTGTCCATCGTACGTGCCCTCGTCGAAGGCATGGGTGGCACCATCGAATACGCAAGGGAAGGCGGATGGACCCAGTTCAGGGTTTCGGTTCCGCTGGCCAAGTCGCAGGCTTCGGTTATCGCCCGTGAGCCTGCCCTCGGTGAGCGCCGCACCCACCGTCCGACTTCGCATGCAGCTTCCATCCTCGGGGATGAGGCGCATGTCCCCTAAGCCACGGTCCCGCAATCGCAGTACCGCCCGGATGCGTCTGGGCTTCAGTGCTGTTATGGGATGGTCGGACACGAGCTGGGACTAGCAGATGGACCGTCGCCCCCCGCACCTGCTCCCCGGTCAAAGCGACGCCCGTCAGGCACAACTGCTCGCCGAATCGCCTCTCGAGTCCTGGCACCAAGAAGTAGCGAACGGCGGCGTTTTCTCAGCCGACAAACTCGCCACACTCTTCCTGGTCCTGGGCCTCTTCTTCTCGCAACTCGGCTTGATTGGCACGCCTGCGGCGCTGGCAGCTACAGACACCTACCGTGATGAGTTCGCCGCTATTGCGTTCACCGGCAGCGATGGCACCATTGACTGGTCAGTTGCTCCGTGGGCCGAGGGCGGCGAGTCCGACGGGCCGGGCGACGGTACACCCGGCGGAGGTGGACAGCTGGCTGTGGTCTCCGACAACGACTGCGGTGCCGGCAACAACTGCCTAGAGATCAGGGCGGACAGCAGCAGTGTGTTCACCCTCACCCGTCAGGTCGACCTTTCATCCGCAACCGCGGCAACACTTACTTTCGATTACCTGCGGCGCCAGATCAGCGTTCCGAACGGCGCAGCGATCACGCTGGAGATTTCCGATGACGGAGGGTCAGGGTGGGATCCGCTTGCGATCTACATCATTCTCGGCACGGACGCGGGATTCGCCCCACAGAGTATTGATCTGTCGGGCTACAGCTCGCCAAACGCCCTTCTCCGCTTCCGCACAGACGGCTCAAACCGTCAGGCGGCTCTCTATGTCGACAACTTCCAGGTCGAAGTGACAACGCCGGATCCGAACGTTGTCCTGGTCAACTCGACCGGCGACGCAGACGACAACAATCCTGGCGACCACGTTTGCGACACCGGTGGCACCAACTCGAAAGGTGCAACAGAGTGCACGTTGCAGGCAGCGATGCGGGAAGCCGAGGCATCGGGAACCGTCGATACGATCCATTTCAAGATGCCGCCGACTGAGTCCGGCCACAGTGCTGGGGTATGGACGATCACACCAACCAGCGCGCTACCACTGATGCTCACGACCATGACCATCGACGCTGCGACGCAGACGGGCTGGGCGGGTGACCCGATCGTTGCGATCGACGGCAGCAGCGCGGGCGCCGGCGCCGATGGCTTCTACGTCGGTGCCGCCAACAGCGAGATCCGAGGCTTCGTGATCCACTCGTTCCTCAGCGACGGCACGGTGCTCGACAGTGCCCCCGGCTCCACAATCGCCGGGAACTGGATCGGCTTGTTGCCGGACGGTTCAACCCCGGCGGGGAACGGCAACAAGGGAATCATCGTCGGGTCCGGCGCAACCGGCGTCACGGTCGGTGGGTCCGTCAACGCCGATCGCAATGTGGTGTCGGCCAACACCAGCGACGGTATCCAGGTGACCGCAGATGGAGCCACCATCGAGAACAACTACATCGGAACGGACGCTACCGGCGCCCTCGCTCGGGGCAACGGCGACAGCGGGATGGAAATCAACGGTGCGGCCAGCACGACCATTGTCGACAACCTGGTGTCCGGCAACACCAACTACGGCATCGACATGCGGGCCGTCGGTTCCACCCTGAACAGTGTCCGCGGTAACTTCATCGGCACCGACATCGCCGGTACCGGCGATCTGGGAAACGGAACTGACGGAGTAGCCATCAGAAACGGGGCAAACTCCAACACCATCGGGGGAACCAACCCGGCCGACCGCAACATCATCTCAGGCAACGACAACGACGGCATCTGGATTACCGACGCTGGTACGGAATCGAACACCGTGCTGGGCAACTGGATCGGGGTCGCTTCTGACGGGAGCGCACTACCAAACCTCTACCACGGTGTGGCGGTGGAGTTTGGTGCGGCCAACAACCTCGTCGGCGGTACAACGACCGAGGCCGCCAACCGCATCGAGAACAACGCTTGGGACGGCGTTGCCTTTGGTGGCGCAGGAACCGGAAACACCGCGTTGGGTAACTCCATCTCCGGCAACACCGGCCTCGGCATCGACCACGGCAATGACGGTGTAACCCCCAACGGCGCTGGCAATCCGCTCGACTTCCCAACGATCACGTCAGCAACCGAGAGCGGCGGCACAGTCACCGTCGACTTCGCTCTCACCAACACGCCAGACGGTGATTACCGCATCGAGTTCTTCGACAACGCCGCGGCCGATGTATCCGGCAACGGTGAGGGCGAGACTTGGGTCGGCGCGGTCAACGTCACTGTCACCGGAGGTGTTCCGTCGCCGGCATCTACGACGTTCGCTGGTTCAGTCGGTGACATCCTGACGGCCACGGCAACGGAGGGAACGTCCGCGCCATTCGGCTCGACATCCGAGTTCTCGGCCGCCTACACGGTGACGCCGGGCGGCCCCAACAACCCGCCAACGGCCGTGATCGTTGGTGGGCCGTATTCGATCGTCGAGGGTGGGCAACTCGATCTCGACGGTTCGGGTTCATCGGACCCCGACACCGATCCGCTCACGTATCGCTGGGACCTAGACAACGACGGGCAATTCGACGATGAAACCGGCGTCACCCCGAGTGTCCCCTGGGCCGCGTTGGCGGGTCTTGGACTCGATGACGACGGCGGACCCTTCACGATCGGGCTCGAGGTGGACGACGGGACGGACACGGACACGACCTCCACGACGTTGACGATCACCAATACGGCGCCGACGGTCACCGTTACTGGATCGGGTTCCGCCACCGCAGGCTCCCCCTACACCGTGAACCTGTCCGTAACGGATCCCGGCGACGACGGCGTCCTGGAGTGGGACATCGACTGGGGCGACGGAACGCGAACGAACATCGTCGGCAATCCAGCCACGGCCGCTCATCCGTACACGACGCCGGGCTACCACGAGATCCGTGCGGCCGTGACCGACGAGGATGGAACCTTCAACGCCACCACCGTGATCGTGCCGCAGTACGACGGTGACACCGTGTTGGAGATCTCATCGCTCACCGGAGACGTCGTACGCACGTTCTCCGACGCAGCGTTGGATGCTCCGGTGGATGCGGCCGTCGCTTCTGACGGTTACCTCTACGTCGTCGGCAACCAATCACAGAACGTCGTCCGATTCGATTCGGGAACCGGGGCCTTCGAGTCGAACTTCGTCCCGTCAGGGACGGGTGGTCTCGCCGGCCCGGGTTGGCTGATCTTCCCCTCAGAAGCCGAACTGTGGGTATCGACGTTCGGGCCGCATTCGATCAAGGCCTTCGCCCGGAGCGGCGGCGGCTACCTCGGCGAACCCGTGCCCACCGGTGTCGGCGGGCTCACCTCACCGACCGAGATGACCATCGGCCCCAACGGCGACCTGTTCGTGGCATCGTGGGCCACCGACTCAATCCACCGCTACGACGCGGAGACCGGGCTGTTCCTCGGCCTGTTCGTCTCCTCGAACCTCAACAACCCGACCGACCTCGCATTCGGACCGGACGGCAACCTCTACGTCACCAACTTCCTGGACGACGCGGTTCGCCGCTTCAACGGCACAACCGGCGCCTATGAGGCCGATGTGGTATCCCTCACTGAGGCATACGGCATCACGTTCGGGCCCGACGGACTTATGTACGTCACGTCGCAGGGTCTGCATCAGTTCAACGTCTACGACCTATCCGGGACATTGCTCGGTCAACTGAGTAACTCCGGAGACGGCTTGAGCGGGCCGAGCTCGTTCGACTTCGTCCCCAGCCACTACGTGACGGTGGGGCCTGCCGATTCGGACGGGGACGGCCTCTGGGATCATCAAGAGGACGACAATGCCGACGGTGACAACGACCCCTCAACCAACCCGGGCCCCAACACCGACGGTGACGCCAACCCCAACTATCTCGACTTCGACGACGACGGAGACGGCACGGCGACGGCCTCCGAGAACGCCGACCCCAACGGTGACGGGGACTCACGCGACGCCTTGGATGGCGATCGGGATGCTGAGCCGGATTATCTCGACAGTCCCACGGCCGCAGCTTCGGGTTCAGTAGACCACGAGCAAGTCATCAGCGAGACGCTGGGCGGCCTTGCTCCGGCGCTCGGCGTCTCCGACCATTTCGGGCGAGCAGTCGCCCCGATCGGCGACCTCGACGGAGACGGTGTCAACGACATCGCCGTCGGCGCACCTAACGATGACGACGGCAGCAGTGATCGCGGGGCCGTCTACATCCTCTTCATGAATGGCAATGGGACGGTCAAGGGACAGCAGAAGATCAGCGACACCGATGGTGGCTTCACCGCAACTCTCGACAACGCCGATGAGTTCGGCATCAGCGCTACCGGCCTTGGCGACCTCGATGGTGACGGGATCAACGACATCGCCGTAGGAGCACTCAACGACGACGACGGCGGGACTGCGCTCGGAGCCGCCTACGTCCTGTTCCTCAACTCTGACGGAACCGTCAAGGCTGAGCAGAAGATCAGCAGCACAGAGGGTGGGTTCGTCGGTCCTATCAGCGGCTTCGGCCAATTTGGCCGATCTGTGGCAGGCCTTGGCGATGTGGACGACGATGGGAACGCCGACCTGGCCGTAGGAGCTTGGGTCAGTAACGCGGTCTACGTTCTGTTTCTCAACTCGGATGGCACAGTCAAGGGCGAGCAGAAGATCAGCGGTACAGAAGGTGGGTTCGTCGGACCGCTCGGTGGTTCCGATCGGTTCGGGGTAGCGGTAGCGGGGCTCGGGGACCTCGGCGGCGACGGTCCCATCGATATCGTCGTCGGCGCCTATCTCGATGACGACGGCGGTTCGGAGCGTGGTGCGGTCTACGTCCTGAACCTGACGACCGGCTGTGCCGACTCCGACGGTGACGGACTTTGCGATCTCGAAGAGGACGCCAACACCGACGCCGACAACGACCCGTCGACGAACCCGGGACCGAATACCGACGGCGATGCCAACCCGAATTATCTAGACGCGGACGACGATGGTGACGGGACGCCGACCGCCTCGGAGAACGCGGACCCGAACGGCGACGGCGATCCTCGGGACGCCATCGACTCGGACCGGGACGGGCAACCCGACTACCTAGACGCTCCGATCGGCGTGTCGTCTGGACTCGTCTCTACCGAGGCGAAGATCAGCGACCTCGTCGGAGCTCTGGGGGCAGCGCTGGACGACAGCGATTTCTTTGGTGCCGACGTTACCGGGATCGGGGACCTCGACGGCGATGGTATCAACGACATAGCTGTTGGCTCGGTCCAGGACGATGACGGTGGTCTCGACCGTGGTGCCGTGTATGTCCTGTTCT
>JASJEG010000172.1 GCA_030064765.1 Acidimicrobiia bacterium
GTGTCGGCCCTCATCCATGCCGCCACCATGGTCACCGCCGGCGTGTACATGGTGGCCCGCACCGCAGTCCTGTTTGAGCTGGCCCCGTTCTCGGCCGGCGTCGTCGCCACCGTCGGCGCACTGACCGCCATCTACGCCGCCTCCATCGCCATCGGCCAGCGTGACATCAAACGGGTGCTGGCGTATTCCACGATCAGCCAGCTCGGCTACATGTTCATGGGGGTCGGGGTCGCCGCCTACACGGCCGGCATCTTCCACCTGATGACCCATGCGTTCTTCAAGGCGCTGCTGTTCCTCGGCGCCGGCTCAGTGATTCACGCCCTGGCCGGCGAGCAGTTGATGGACAAGATGGGTGGGCTGCGCAAGGTGATGCCGATCACCTTCGCCACCATGGCCATCGCCTGGCTGGCGATCTCGGGCATCCCGCCGTTCTCCGGGTTCTGGTCGAAGGACGAGATCCTCGCCGTCACCTTCAACAAGGGCGGTTACTTCGTGGTCCTGTGGGCGATCGGGCTGATCACCGCCGGGCTCACCGCGTTCTACATGAGCCGGCTGCTGTTCCGCACCTTCTTTGGTGAGGCCCGCTGGGACGAGGGAGTAGAGGCCCACGAGTCACCCGGCATCATGACCGCGCCGCTCATGGTGCTGGCGGTGCTGGCCACGATCGGCGGACTTTTCGGTACGCCGTTCCTGAATGCTTTCGAGCACTTCCTGGAGCCGTCGTTCGAGACGGTCGAACTGGCTCATCTCCCCGAGGGAGCTACGCCGTGGATCCTCGCCATCATCTCGGTGACGGTAGGGCTCATCGGCATCGCCATCGCCTACCGGCGCTACCTCGTGGGGGCGGCACCCGAGGAGAGCGGCCGGTTGTGGGATACCCTCGAGAACGGCTACTACGTCGACGACTTGTACGGCAACACCATCGTGCTGCCCGGCAAGGCGGCGGCCGAGCAACTCGCTTTCACCGCCGATGAGAAGGGCATCGACGGTGCCGTCAACGGTGTTGGCGTGCTCACCAAGCGGGTCGCCCAATGGGCCAAACCGCTGCAGACCGGGCTGGTGCGCAACTACGGCCTCGGCATTCTCGGAGGCGCCGTCGGGCTGGTGCTGTTCATACTCGTGAGGGGGGCGTTCTGATGACCGACTTCCCCACTCTCGCCGTGATGATCCTGCTGCCCATCCTCGGTGCGGTCATCGTCGGGCTGGTGCCCAAGAGGCGCAGCGAGTTGGTTTACCCGCTGGCGCTGGTCGTCAGCTTCCTGCCCCTGGCCATCGTCGGCTACGTGCTGTGGGAGTTCGAGGTCGGCCAGCCCGGCTACCAGTTCACCGAACGGGTGCTGTGGTTCGAGCCGTGGGGCGTCTCGTGGAACGTCGGCGTCGACGGGATCTCGCTGCTGCTGCTGGCGCTGACCGCAATCCTCTTCCCGATATCGATCGCGGCATCCCGCTCCATCGAGAAGAACCAGAAGTCGTACATGGTGGCGATGCTGCTGCTCGAAACCGGGATGCTGGGCGTGTTCGTCGCCCTCGATTTGCTGCTGTTCTTCGTCTTCTTCGAGATCACCCTCGTTCCGATGTATCTGCTGATCGGAATCTGGGGGAGCGGAAACCGGGTCTACGCCGCCGTCAAGTTCTTCATTTACACGGCGCTCGGGTCGGCGTTGATGCTGACGGGCATCATCTGGCTCGGGATCATCAGCGGGACCTTCGACTTCACGACCATCCTCGACGTACCTCTCACCGGGGATCAGCAGGGTTGGCTGTTCCTGGCGTTTGGTTTGGCGTTTGCCGTCAAGGTGCCGATCTTCCCGTTCCACACCTGGCTGCCGGACGCCCACACCGAGGCGCCGACTGCCGGGTCGGTGTTGCTGGCGGGTGTCCTGCTGAAGCTCGGCACCTACGGATTTGTTCGCTTCAACCTCACGCTGTTCCCCGACGCTGCGGTCCGGTTCGCGCCGTGGCTGGCGGCGCTGGCCGTCGTCGGCATCATCTACGGCGCCGCCGTCGCCATCGTGCAGCCCGACGTGAAGCGGCTGGTGGCGTACTCATCGGTCAGCCACCTCGGGTTCATCATCCTCGGCATCTTCGCCATGACCAACCAGGGGATCACCGGCGGGGTCATCCAGATGGTGAACCACGGGTTGTCGACCGGCGCCTTGTTCCTGCTCATCGGGATGATCTACGACCGGCGGCACACCCGTGAGATCGCCGACTACGGCGGGCTGGCCAAGGTGATGCCGGTCTTCGCCGGTCTGTTCCTGTATATGGCGTTTGCCTCCGCCGGGCTGCCCGGCCTCAATGGGTTCATCGGTGAGTTCAAGATCCTGCTCGGGTCCTATCTGCGGTTCCCGGCCGCGGCGGTGCTGGCGGCATCCGGCGTCATCCTGGCGGCCATCTATCTGCTGTGGGCTTACGAGCGTGTCTTCACCGGACCCATCGTCCACAAGGAGAACGAGAAGCTGCTCGACCTCAACGCGCGCGAGGTGCTCATCATCGCCCCGTTGGTGGTTCTCATCCTGTTCCTCGGTGTCTACCCCAAGCCGGCGTTGGACCGGATCGAACCGGCGGTGGCGGAGGTGCTGGAGCGGATCGAAGCCGAAACCGATTTCGAAGTGCCCGAGTACGGGATACCGGAGAACGTTGCCGGAGGAGGTGAGTAGATGGAGAACATCGCTTTCCTTCCCATCGGACCCGAGGTAATCCTGCTCGCCGGTGCGGTCCTGGTGCTGATGAGCGCGGTGGCGCTCAACCTGGGGCGCCGTGATTGGGGCGTCATCGGTGGCATCTCGCTGATCGTTGCTTTCTTGCTGTCGTGGGCGCAATGGCTTCGGCTCGATTCCCTCGAGGTGACGGCCGAACTCGCCTTCTCGGCGCGCAACGTGCCGGTCCCGACCAACCCGATGGTGGTGATGGACCGCTTCTCGGCCTTCGCCGGCATGCTGATCTTCCTGGTGGCCTTCCTGGCGCTGGTCGGCAATTGGCGGCTCGTCCCCAAGTTGGGGAAGCGCGGTGCCGAATACGTGGCGCTGGTACTGCTGGCCGCCGCCGGGCTCCACATGATGGCCATCTCGTCGAACCTGATCCTGCTGTTCATGGGCCTCGAGACCGCATCGATCGCGCTGTACGTGATTGCCGGGTTTGTCCGGGTCGAACGCAACTCCGACGAATCGGCGCTCAAATACTTCCTGCTGGGCTCGTTTGCCTCGGCGATCTTCCTGTACGGGATTGCGCTGGTATACGCCGGCACCGGGACGCTGACGATCTACGGTTCCGGCGGGATCATCGACTTCTTCGCCACTCAGCCGGTGGTGCTGTTCGACGTCGGCGTGCTGCTGACCGGGATCGCACTCATGATCGTCGGGCTGGCGTTCAAGATCTCCGCCGCCCCCTTCCACCAGTGGGCGCCCGACGTCTACCAGGGCGCCGCCTCCGGGTCGGTGGCGCTGATGTCCGCCGGGGTCAAGGTTGCCGGGATTGCCGCCTTGGGTCGGATTCTGTTTGGGGCGTTCCCCAGCCGCATCGACGACTGGGCACCGCTCATTGCGGTCCTCGCCATCCTGTCGATCGTGGTCGGCACCATCGGAGCGATCGGGCAGCGCGACGTCAAGCGGATGCTGGCCTATTCCGGCGTGGCGCACGCCGGCTTCATGCTTACGGCCATGGTGGCCGGGGGCGCCGGGATGCGATCGGTTTGGTTCTACCTGGCGACGTATGCGCTGCAGCTGGTGGGGGCCTTCACGGTGGTCAGCCTGGTGAGCGGCACCCGGTCTGGGGCGTCGTCGTTCGATGAGTACGTGGGGCTGTGGCAGCGTTCGCCGCGGCTGGCGTTGGTGATGGCCACGTTCATGCTCGGCATGAGCGGGATGCCCTTCTTCTCCGGCTTCGTCGGCAAGGTGGCGGTGTTTGGCTCTGCGATAGATGCCGGGTATCTGTGGCTGGCAATCGCCGGTTTGGTCGCCGCCGTCGCCGGTCTGTTCTTCTACCTGCGAATCATCGTCCTGATGTTCTTCGAGGCGCCGGTTATGGCCGAGGCCCCCGGTACTGCCAAGGCCGCACCCGGGCTCGAAGGTGGCGGCGGACTCGTGGCGACCATCTGCGCCGTCCTCACCATCCTCTTCGGAATCATCCCCTGGCCCCTGCTCAATCTCGTACGCGACGCGGTGCTTTAGCGCCCTCCCTCTCCGTTCTTGCGTAGACGGCGGCCGATATGCGCCGCCATTTACGCAAGAACGGTGGGAGGCGAGCCTTCGGGTGGATCTGTCGATCCTCCGAGATCGTTGTTTGTCGCAAGCGTTAGATTGGCGACCCTATGACCCTACGCCGCTACCGCAACTTTGTTGCTAGTTCCGTGCTCGGGCTCGCCCTGTTCGCGGTGGGCCTGCCGCTGCTGACTGCCGACATCATCACCGCCAACATCTACATCCTCGGTGAGGATGAGGTCGAGGAAGGCGATGTTTACCTGGCATCGACCTCGGCCCGGGTCGAAGGAACGGTCGAGGGCGACTTCGTGGTGAGCACCGGGAGGCTCTCTATCTCAGGAACCGTCACCGGTGACGTCCTTGTGATGAGCCAGGGGACGGTGCGGGTGACAGGCGAGATCCAGGGCTCTTTGCGGGGCGCAGCTCGTGAAGTCATCGTCGAGGGCACTGTTGGTCACGACGTGGCAGTCCTGGCGGTAGCGACCCGCATCGAAGGCAGCGTCGCCCGCGACGCGCTCGTGTTTGGCGGCTCGTTGACCGTCGACGGCTCTGTCGGGGGAGACATAAACGGGCGAATGGTGACTGCGAATGTCGACGGTCCCGTCGGCAACGACCTCGACGTCGCAGTTGGCCGGCTCACCCTGGGGCCAAATGCCGATATCGGCGGCGACGTCCTGTATCGATCAGGGTCTGATGCAGACGTCGCTGCGATGGCCCAGGTGGCCGGTCAGCTGGATCGGCTCCCGACCCGCGGCTCGTTCAGTGTTGAGCTGGTGCTCACGATTGCCACCATCATCGGCTTCTTCGGGTTCCTCTTCGCCGGGGTGGTCCTGTTGTGGCTGTTCCGCGCCACCGGACCGCGCGCAGTCGTGGCCGTCGAAAGTCAGCTACTGCGCAGCCTCGGCATCGGGTTGGCGGCGATGATCCTCGTCCCTCTCCTGATCGTGCTGCTCATCGCAACCCTGGTCGGTGTGCCGGTCGCCATTGCTCTTGCGGTTCTGTTGATCCTCGGGCTGCTGTTCGGCCCGGTCCCGGCCGTCACCGCCTTGGGATCACGGCTGCTGCGCCGCCAGCAACTTGGGCTGTTCGCTGCCTTCCTGGTCGGTGCGATTATCTGGCGGGCGGGTATCTGGCTGATTCCCTACGTCGGCGTCGTCCTCTACCTGGTTGCCTTGATCGCCGGGGTGGGTGGCTGGCTGATTGCCATTTGGGAGCGGCGCAAGGAAACCCCAGTGAGTGCTGATTTGCTACCGCGACGGGTTACGCCGGTAGGTGCAGCGAACATCCCCGAGCCGGTGGATTGGGATGCACCGCTGGCACCTGGGACCGTCGATTCGCCTGGGGAAGAGGAACCACCCGTCGAGCCGGAGACGGGGGATCAGCAGTAGTCCCTAGGCCTCGTCGTCTTCGAAGACGATCCGCATGTCGGCGAGTGTGCCTGCACTCGATGAGTAGCCGACCGGAGCTGCCGGTTCGGTCTCAGGCACTTCCTCACCTGAGGTCAGCTGCGAGATACGAGTGTCGCGGTCGGCGATGGTTGCCCGCAGCCGGTCGGCCTGGGCCTCAGCTTGCTCGACGATCTCCTCGAGCGATCGGATCTTCTCCTCGAGCTCCTCGCTTGCCTCCGACGCCTCGCTGGCGGTCGGCTCAGCGGCAAGCTGGCGAACCCGTTCCTTGGCGTCGGCGAGCTGCCCTTTGAGGTTGGCCCGTTCCATCTCGAGTTCGCGCACCGCGGCTTGGGCCGATTCGAGCTCGGCCGCCGACTCGTCGCCTGGGACGAGACGCGGCGTACTGCGCTTGGTCATTCTGCCGAGCAAGAACCCGACAATCGTTGCGCCGATCATGAAGATGGCGATCTCTGCAACGGCGTAAAACATCCTTACCCTCCGGCTCTATTCGGGTGGTCCGAGTCTGAATTCGATGCGGCGGTTCTGCGCCCGTCCCTCGGGCGTTTCGTTGTCGGCGATCGGCCGACTTTCGCCATAGCCGACTGCAAACACCCTGGCGGGATCGATTCCGGCCCCGATGAACCACTGTCTGGCCGATTCGGCACGGGCCACGCTGAGACGTTGGTTGTCCTCGGCCGAGCCGACACTGTCGGTGTGACCCTCGACGGTTATCACCAGCGTGGGGTTCCTGGTCAGAATGCCAGCGCCGACGGGCATCAGCTGCAGCAGCTGCGGCGTCAGCTGGGCGCTCCCCGACGGGAAGCTGGCACCGTTGAGCAGCTGACCGGAAATCACGTTGTCATAGATCTGGACGTCCCACACCGGGAATGGCTCAAAGGCAACGAACACCAGCGGCAGGCGGAAGAGTGAGAAGGTGGTATCGACGCCGGGGTCGATGGTCAGCTCGTTGACGACGTTCTCCTCGCCATAGCTGCGGATGGCAAGCCCAATGGCGAATTCGACGATCTCCTGGCTGGGAACCACACCCGAAACGGTGATCTTCCCGTCGCCTTTGACCTCGGCGTTGATCGAGGGCGGCGCCAGTCCGGTCACTTCGACCTCGCTGGTGAGGGTGACGTCCGGTCCCAGAGCTTGGGTGAGGGCACCCTGCAGTTGGGCGAGCCGCTCCTCGGTGGGGGCGAACCCAAACACGGTTGCCTCTTCGCCGACGATGGTGAGCCCAGACGTACCGACGATTGGGAGCACGGCGATCGCATCGGCGACCCGGGGCACCCATGAAGCGGGCTCGGCCTCTGGGTCCACCTCGAGCTGGTTGTCGAGCAGCGGGGCGTAGATCAGGTCGGCGACGACACCGAGACCGGCGGCGGCCTCTGCACTGGGGATGGTGCCTCGCAGTGTGAGCTGGCCTCCCTCGAGTCGCGCTTCGAGACTGGAGACGTTGCCCGCGGGCTCATCGGTTATCGGGGGGAGCGTCGAGGTGGCGGCTGTGGTTTGGGTGGTTGCCGGCGGTGAGGAGGTGGTCGTGGTGGTTGTCGCGCCAGGGGCCGCGACCGTTCCGGAATCGTCAACGAAGTTGACGACACGAACCCCGGAGATGGCGCCAACCAGAGTCTCGGCGGCTTCCTGGTCGGAGGCCGCACCGGTGATGGTCACGTCACGACCGGACACTTCCACGGCGGCGTCGATGCCGGCGGAAGCCAGCGCTTGCTCGGCCTTGGGCCCCAGATCGTTCTGCGCCGCAGACACGCCGACGGCAACCGCAGTGCCGACGAGCAGCAGCCATGCAACAACAAGCAACCGCATTCGGTTCTGTTTTGTCAACATCGAGTCCGTCCTCAGTGCGCTCCACCCCTTGCGGGCATCATCGGCCGATAGCCATTGATCATGAAGGGGTTTTCCGACCCATTTTGGGTTGGTGGGCAGGTCCCGCAGGAGCTCTAGCGCGGCGCTACGCGCCCCGCGGAGTTAGCGGAACACCGGGGAACCATTCGGCCGCCGGGATCGACTCCCAAGTGGCCATAGCGTCGTCGATCAGACCGCTCCGCAGCCTGCCGATGCTGTGCAACAGGCGATCGGTGGGAGCAGCCGTCTCGACGGGGCGTCCCTCGGATAGATCGCACACCTCGCGGGCCCGGGTCGATAGCTCATAGGTGCCGATTTGGCGCGCCCGGTCGACGATCTCCTGTTTGGTGAAAGTGAGTAGCGGCCGGAGTACCGGGGCCCCGGCGTAGCGATCGATCTCGACGAGGTTGGCCGCAGTCTGTGACGACACCTGCCCCAGCGAATCGCCGGTGACCACGAGCGGTATGTCGAGATGCCCGGCGACTTGATGGGCGGCTGCAGTCATGAGCTGCTTGAGGATCACCTGGCGGAGCCGGGGATGTACCGACGCACTGATCTCCTTCTTGACCGACTCGAAGTTGATCACGTGGAACGTGGTGTCGGCACCGTAGCCCCACGCCGTCGCGAGGCCGTGGCCTACGGCAAGAGCGTGATCGGCCTGGTTGCATTCGAGCTGGAAGTGCAGCATGTCGATGGGGCAGCCGCGGCGCATCATCATCCACGCCGCCACCGGCGAATCGATGCCCCCGGACAGCAACACCAGTGCCGGCGATTGAGTGCCGACCGGAAGCCCGCTCGGTCCGCTCCATGATTTCGCCACAACACCTGCGGACTGGCGTTCGACGCGAACTCTGATCAGCAATTCGGGTGCGGTGAGGTCGACGCCGGCGGAGCGTCCGATGAGGGCGTTGCCGATGGCGATCTCGGCGTCCTTGGATCTCCACTCGTGGTTGCCGGTGCGGCGTACCCGGACGGCGAACTTCTTCCCGACTACCTCGTCGCCGACGAGCCGGTCGACCCCCGATGCCAGAGCTTCGAGGGTCGGGGCCTCGATGTGCGTGAGCAGATCGAGGCGATCGATCCCGAACACCCGGGCTGCAGTTGCGCCGGCTGCCTCCAGGTCATCGGTAACGATCTGGAAGTCGTTGTGTTTGCCTTGCGTCACCGTGGCCGTGCTTTGCTCACCGCCAAGCGCGTGCTCGAGATTCGCCTGCAGAATCGGCATGAAACGCGCCCGGGTACGGCGCGACTTGATGAAGATCTCGCTGCTGGCGACGGCGCGCAGATACTGGGGTGGGTTGGGCGAGCTGCTCATGTGACGTTCTCATGATGCCATGGCATGACCGCTCGGGGCTACGGTATTGCCCGATGAGACGCTTCGTATTGCTTGTGTCGGCCGGCGTCCTCGCCGCTTGCAGCGGAGCCACCAGCGTCGGCGACATCGCGGTTGGTGATTGCTTTGACGATCCG
>JASJEG010000173.1 GCA_030064765.1 Acidimicrobiia bacterium
ATCGACATCGTGCTCGTACTCGCCACCAGCCCGCTATGGCTGTTCCTGGCGGCGTGTCTGTGGATTGCGGTGCGCATCGACTCGCCCGGGCCGGCCATATACCGACAAGAGCGCATTGGGCTAAACGGATCGGAGTTCACGCTCTACAAGTTCCGCACCATGGTTGCCGATGCGGAAAAGGACGGTCCCCAGTTTGCGTCGGTCAACGACAGTCGACTCACCAGCGTTGGTAGATTCCTGCGCCGGTTCCGCGTTGACGAGATCCCGCAGCTGTGGAACGTCCTGAAGGGTGATGTGAGCCTCGTGGGGCCGCGACCGGAGCGCCCCGTGTTCACAAACCAGTTCGAGGCCAGCATTCCTTTCTACAGCTATCGCCACTTGGTCCGGCCTGGAGTCACCGGCTGGGCACAAGTCAATTTTGGCTATGCCGACAACGAACGCGACACCGTGGAGAAGCTGACGTACGACCTGTACTACGTCAAGCACATGTCGCCGTGGCTCGACCTATCGATCCTTGGCCGCTCGCTGTGGACGATGCTCAGCGGGTTCGGGGCTAAGTAGTCGGCTGTGCCGACTACTTAGCTGAGCAGTTTCGCTTTGCGAAACTGCAGGCTCGTGGCTTGGCAGTTTGCAAGCGAACTGCGGCCTTGCATGCGAACCGAGCAAACGCCGCACCAACCCGACGGGCCCCTCACGGACTCAAATTGGCGTTGCCGCGAGCGCTAACTAGGGGAGTAGGTCCTCGGCGCGGTGGAGGAATGCTGCCATTTGGCCGCGGGTGACGGTCTTGTCGGGACAGAAGTTGGTGTTGTCCGGTGGGTTGCAGCCGCGAGTGATCCCGGCGGTTGCCAGTTTGTCGATGTCGTCTTCGAAGATGGAATCGTCGTCATCGTCGAACAGGTCACCGCCGCCATTGTCGGTTAGGCCAAACGCCCTCACTAGGAAGGCGGCCATTTGGCCGCGGGTCACGCCCTTGTCAGGACAGAACTCTGAGCCGTCTGCGTTACAGCCTCTCGTGATCCCGGCGGTGGCCAGCTTCAGGATGTCCTGTTCGAAGATGCTGCCAGCAGTGTCGGTGAATTCGATGGTCGGATCGATCGCGTTGAGATCGAGGAAGCGCACCAGAAACGCTGCCATCTGGCCGCGGGTTACCGTCTTGTCGGGACAGAACTGGTCGTTGTCAGGAGGGTTGCATCCCCGGGTGATGCCTTCCTCGGCGAGCCAGATGATGTCTTGTATGAACACGCTGGTGCCGATGTCGCCGAGTGCCGTGAAGAAGATGAAGACTGCCGGGTTCTGACCCTGGTCATCGCCAACTATCGCCGAGACTATGTATTCCCCGCCTTCGCTGGGGGTGAACTGGAAGGTGGCTTCGTCACCGTCAACGCCTTGCACGGGAACACCGTCAAAGAACACCGACCAGTCGTAGGTGATCGTCCCCGTACCTCCGGCGTTGACCATCGCACTGAAAACCGAAGTGGCGTCCACGGCACCAAAGGAAGGACCATCGATCGAGACAACTAGCGCATCGGCGTCGGCGACGCTGGCTATCACGGCCCCAAGGGGTACCCCGTCGTAGTCGTCGTCACTCGAAGCTGTGGTCAGGGTGATCACGCTCGAGTGAGGGTCCTCCTCGTCGATGCCGTCCTCGACAGCGGTCACTGTGACGTCTTGCGGTGTGTCCCAATTGGCTGCGGTGAAGGTCAGTTCCGTAGGCGATGCGATTGTCTGACTGTCGGCGTTGGTGATCGCAACGGTCACATCCGCCCGGGGCTCTGAGGTGAGGACCACGGTGAATGTATCCGGGGAATCGCCTTCGAGGACGATGACGCCGTCGTCTTCGTCTACATCGACGCCAGCCGTGTCGTCGTCGTTGATGGTGCCGGTGCCGCTGCTGTCTGCGATGGTTGCCTCGTCTGGGTCGCTCAAGTTCACCCGGAAAGCCTCGGCGTCCTCATCGAAGTCATCGGCGGTGATGGGCACGACGAAGGCGGCTGTCGCCGTGGCGCCGCCAGGCCCGATGGTCAGAGTGTCCGAGTCCGCCGTGTAGTCCTCCCCGGCTGCCGCAGTGTCGTCGGCGGTTGCCACGTCGACTTCTGCAGCGAACGCGGTCAGCCCGCTACGGGTGACTGTGAAGGTCGCCGAGCCGTCCGACTCGTTCACTGTGACATCGTCGATCGAGAGAGTCGGGGGATCGTCGTCATCGACGATCGTTCCGATGGCGGAGAAATCGCCGGGACCGCTATAGCCGGCGAGCGTGACGGTAAAGGACTCATCCTTCTCGTATATGGCATCTGCAACGAGCGGGACCGAGAAGGTGTCGGTTCCGGTAGCGCCTCCGGGGAGAACGCTGACAGCACCCGGCGTGGCATCGAAATCGGCTGTGGCGGTGGCAGTCCCAGAGCTGGGCGTAGCCACGGCAGTAGCTGCCAGTTCCGTAAGCCCGGTGCGCCGCACTGTGAACGTGGCGGGGCCCGCCCCTTCTCCGTTGGAAGCATCGAGAATGTCCAGGGTCGGGGCGGGATCGTCGTTGGCGATCGTGGCGGTATGGGTGCTGGGTGTTCCAATGGTGCCGACTGAGACGCTTTCGATCGTCAGTGTGAGCTCCTCATCGTTCTCGAATACCGCATCCTCGGGAAACGTGATACTCACTGGTCGCGCAGTCCCGCTGGGGTCCCCGGACGGAAAGGTGACTGTTGCCGATGCGAGGTCGTAGTCGCCGGCCTCAGCCGGGTCGATTCCACTCGGCGTGGCGCTGACGGTGACGTCAACCGCCGGATATGGCGGGGTGGGATCGCGTGTCAGCAGAACGTTGATGACCGGCGGGGTCCCCTCGGGAGTAGTGGATATCGCCGCCTGGAACTGGACCACCTCGGCTGCAGCAGCTGCCTGGGGAACCCCTATGGCAAAGGTCAGCGTTCCAGACAAGATGAGCAGAGCCGTCGCGAGGATGAGGTGCCGACGACTCCAACGCAAGGTCGCAGTAAGCATGCTTGGTCCCTTCTTGGAGTCCGTTCGATCCCCCCGAATCCCCGCGGAGCCGCGGACTCCCTGCGTGCACAGAGCAATCTATTCGATCACGGCGGCTATGTCGCTATGGGTTTGTCGCGTTCCATGCCCGCCGCAGGAACGCGGCCATTTGGCCTCGCGTCACATAGTCTGCCGGGCAGAAGTGGGTGTTGTCGGGCGGGTTGCAGCCGCGGGTGATTCCGGCCGTAGCCAGCTTGTCGATGTCGCTCTCGAAGATCGAGCCGTTGTCGTCGGTGAAGAGGTCTCCCGTCCCGGCGTCCTCCAGACCAAGCGCTCGCACCAGCAACGCAGCCATCTGGCCGCGGGTGATGGGATCGAGCGGACAGAAGCGGGTACCGGTACCATCACAGCCCGCGGTGATGCCCGCCGCAGCGAGTTTGTCGATGTCGTTCTCGAAGATCGAACCATCGTCGTCCCCGAAGGCGTTCCCGGCACCGGAGCCGGTCAGCCCGAGGAAGCGCACCAGGAACGCCGCCATCTGCCCTCTAGTGACAAGACCTCCGGGGCAGTAGCGATCGTTGGCCGGCGGATTGCAGCCGCGGGTGATCTCCGCATCGAGCAGCCACATGATGTCTGCCCGGTAGATGCTGTTGGGGATATCCAACGGCTCAGCTAGTTGTGGCTTGATGGCCCAACCGAAGGTGGTGTCCGCAGTGTCGGATTCCTCGTCGGTCACCTCGATCGTCACTGTGTAGGTGCCAACGGTTGTCGGCGTGCCGGTGATCTCACCCGTGTTGCCATCTTGGGAGAGACCCGGGGGAAGACCGGTTGCTGCGTAGGTAACCGTCCCCCCGTCGGGATCTTGACCCGCGATGGGCAGTTCTACCGCATCGCCAACTCGGTTGGCTTGATCGCCCGGGTTGGTCACCTGAGGCGGGTCGGTCTGTGGTGGCTGATAGGTGGCGACGATGGTCGCCGGCTTGTCGCCGATGGTGATCGCTTGGGCTGCTGGGCCACCGATTGACCAGCCAACCAAGTCATAGATCCCCTGAGCTGTAGGCGCTGCGATGCTACGGATCGCTCCGACCGGGGTCGCCACTGTGAATGGGGTCGTTTGAGACTGAGCGTGATAGGTGATCTCGAGGCCGCTCGGAACGCTGTCGAAGGTGTACTCCACGAGAGTCGGGTACACGTTCACGCATTGAGTTGCCGTTGCGCTCTGGCTATCGGTAGCTGTTGCGCAGACCTCGATCCACGCGTTGTCGTCGTGGTCGTTCAGGACGAAGGAAGCTGTAGCTCCGGTTGCGTTGAATTCGTTGGGATGCACGTGATCTGTGCCGTGGTGCAGAATCCCCGTCCATGACACTGCGGCGCTGCCATCCTCTGCGTCCGGTGCATTTGCCTGCAGCGGCACCGTGCTTCCCAGGTCGTAGAAGGCGCCGTCGAGCGGCGAAATGATCTCGATCGTTGGATTCGTGTTCTGGGGCGCTACTCCGATTCCGGATAACGCAACCGTCTTCGGATCGTTGGTACCCGCGTGCGCAATCTGCAGCGACCCCGCGGCCGGCCCCACGTCCTGCGGGGTGAAGCTCACGTCAAAGGAGATCGACTCGCCAGGCTGCAAGGACACCGGTAGCGGGGCCGTTGCTGCGAAGACTGCACCATCACCGGTTGTCACGGAGATCACTTCGAGCGGAGCCGGTCCGCTCGTGTTCTGGATCGTGATGGATTGCGAAGCGGTTGTGCCCTGCTCGACCTCCCCGAAACCGACTTCGGCGGGGCTGGCGGCGAGTTGGGCGTCACAGGTCACGACCGAGTCCGGGGCGATATCCAAGTTGCTGAAGCCGGGGCCCGACCATGTGACGCCGAGCTCCTGGCCGCCACCTTGATCGAAGAATGTGACCGATAGGGGATGCAATCCGGCGTCGAGGGTTGCCGTACCGGTCTCAGTGACGGGTCCGTGCAGCCCGTCGTTGTCTACGACCAAACCGGAATCAACGAGGAGCTGTGATCCATCATCCGACGTGGTGGAGAACGTGTAGGTGCCAGTCGTCGGAACATCGAGACAGCCGGCGAAGTGCATGGCGAAGTTGTCCTCGCGTTCGCGCAGGCCCACATCGAAGGTGAGCGCAGCTCCTGTGGTCTGCGGGATCAGAGAACCGAAGTCGGGAAGGGCCTCCCACGTGCCTTCGTAGTAGCCGTATCGCAGTTGTGGGCCGGCGACAACACCCGCGTAGACGATGCGTCTGACGCTGCCGGAGATGATGTCGATGTAGTACAGCGATCCATCCGGGCCCTGCGAGAAGTCGACGAACGGCCCGACGCCGGTGGCAAAGGTGGAGACGATGGGGTCGCCGCCGCCGTCGGTCAGAAGGTTGCCTGCGCCATCGGTGGGGGAGTACTTGATCCAACCCTGTGCGTAGTCGCCAAAGAACAGAGCATTGCGGTACCCGCTTGGGTACTTGAAGCCTGTGTACACCACACCGGCGATGGCCGAACCTCCCTGGCCGGCTCGGTACCAGGCGTAGTCGGCGGGCTTGGCATTGTCGGTGGCGTAGTAGCCGCCGCATGACGGCTGATAGCTGGGCTGGCGTATTGAGTTGCCGCTGCCTCCTTCGTAGCAAGGCCACCCGAAATCGGCGCCACGGCTGCCGTGGTTGATCTCTTCCCAGGTGCCCCAACCCACATCGCCGATCCACGGATCACCATCAAACGGGTCGAGCGTGAAGCGGAAGGGATTGCGAAGACCCGAGATCCACACCTTGGAACGGTTCGAGTCGGGGTTGCCATCGAAGTAGGGGTTGTCCGACAGTCCCTGTCCTGTGACGGGATCGATCCGGAAGACCTTCCCGGCCATGGAATCCAGGTCGAGCGACCGCAAGGCGCGAGCATCCGCCTGCGTGTACGAGGCAGCATCGCCGTTGCTGACGTAGAGATAGCCGTCGGCACCGAACCGAACTGACCCAATCGTGTGCGACTCGCCGTCAGCCGGAAGGCAATCTCGAACGGGGGTTCCGCCCGTGTCACATGTGGTCTGGCCGAAGTCGTTCATCGGCGCGCCGAGATTGCCGACGTTGACGGCAGTGGAGTTGGTTCCCATCAGGATGAGTTCGGATCCCGGATCGGCAGTTGCATACCCAGTAGAGCTCTCGGCGGTGAGGCGGATCAAGCGGGAGACACGGGCCCCCTTGCCGTCGGGTCCGGCGCGGCCGGTCTGTCCGGCGGTCTCAGGCGGGTCGTAGGTGAAGAGCAAATAGACGTATGGCTGCGCCGGGAAGTCCGGGTGGGCGGCGATGCCGAGCAAACCGCGGTCGCGGATGCCGTTGACCTGGTCGCTGATGTCTACGAAGGGGGTGGGAAGGACTGAGCCATTCTCAACCATGCGGACCACGCCGCTCTGTTCTGCGACGAGCAGCCGGCCTCCGGGGAGCCATTCGAGCTGAACCGGTCCAGATAGGCCGGAGACGTAGGTTTCGTCGTAGAAGTCGGGGTCAGCGTACGTGGCGGCAAGCGCCGGCGTCTGTCCTGCTGTGCCAACGGCTGCTGTTGCCGCTGCCACTAGCAATGCGGCAAGCGCCGTGAGGCGTGCCCGTCCGAGAGCCCTCCGCAACTTCTGACCTCCCACCATTCGTGGGCGGGACAATAGATAACGAAAAGCTCGGTCTCAACGGCTATGAACCACCCTGGTGTGGCCGGGCGCAGATACTCGAGGTCGCGGGTGCGGTGTGTGGCCGTACCCGCAGTTACCTCGTTAAATCAGCGGTTCTGCCCGGCGGAGGAAGGCCGCCATTTGTCCACGGGTGACCGTCTTGTCGGGACAGAAGTTGTCGTTGGTTGGCGGGTTACAGCCGCGGGTAATACCAGCCGTAGCGAGTTTGTCGATGTCGTCCTCGAAGATCGATAGGTCGTCATCGGTAAACAAGTCACCGCCGCCGTTGTCCTCTAACCCGAAGGCCCGAACCAGGAACGCAGCCATTTGTCCGCGGGTCACTCCATTGTCCGGACAGAACCGTGTGCCTTCGGCGTTACATCCTCTCGTGATGCCGGCCGTCGCCAGCTTCAGGATGTCCTGCTCGAAGATGTTGCCGCCGGTATCGGTGAACTCGATCGTAGGATCGATCGCCGTCAGGCCCAGGAAGCGCACCAGGAAGGCCGCCATCTGGCCCCGGGTCACCGTCTTGTCGGGACAGAACTGGTCGTTGTCAGGGGGGTTGCAACCACGGGTGATTCCCTCCTCGGCCAGCCAGATGATGTCATCGACAAACACGCTGGTGCCGATATCACCAAGGGCCGTGAAGAAGATGAACTCAGCTGGGTTCTGGCCCTGATCGTCACCGACGATTGCCGAGATTATGTACTCACCGCCTTCGGTGGGGGTGAACTGGAAGGTGGCTGCGTCACCATCTACGCCCGGCACAGGAACGCCATCAAAGAACACGGTCCAGTCATAGGTGATCGTACCCGTACCACCGGCGTTCACCATTGCCATGAACGTCGACGCTTTCCCCGGTGCGCCGAACGTCGGTCCCTCAATGGTGACCAGCAGCGAGTCGGCATCGCCGATAGAGGGCACAACGTCCGCAACAATCAGGCCGGCGAAATCGGAATCGGTTGACGTTGTCGTGTGTTCGATCAGGCCCGGATGCGGGTCGACTTCGTCGATGCCGTCTTCGACAGCTGCGACGGTGACCGTTTGTGGGTCATCCCAATTGCTGTCTGTGAACGTCAACGCGGTCGCACTTACGGTGACCTGTGCGTTGGGTATCACATTGACCGTGACGTCGGCCATGGGTTGAGCGGTCAGCACCACGTCGTAAGTGTCGGTGGCGCCTCCTTCGATAACGGCGGTAGTGCCCTCGCTCTCGGTTATGGTCACGCCGGCCGTGTCGTTGTCCGTGATCGATCCGACCGCCGTCCCGTCGGAGATGGTGGAGTTGGTCTCACCCGACAGGGTCACGTCGAATCTCTCCGTGGCCTCGACCAGGAAGTCTTCGGTTATGTCGACGACGAACGTGTCGCTCCCAGTGGCTCCGCCAGGGCTGATCGTCAGGGTCTCGATGTTTGCCACGTAGTCCAACCCGGCTTCCGCTGTATCGTCGGAGGTTTGGGCAGTCACCGTGACGATGCGCTCTGTGAGCCCGGTGCGCACCACGGTGAACGTGGCGGTCCCATCATCCTCGGCTACGACAACGTCGGCGACGGTGAGTACCGGGCGTGCATCATCATCGGTGATGGTGCCGTCACCCGTGGGATCGCCGATGGTTGCGTTGACCGGGGCGCTGAGAGTAACCCGAAAGTCCTCGTCGTCCTCGTCGATCGAATCCTCGTTGGTGTCAACGGTGAAGGTCTTCGAGCTCTCTGCGGCGAGGATCGTCACCGGCGCAGTCTTCGAGTCATAGTCACCCGGCGCGGTTGCAGTCAGGTCGCTGGTAGTTGCTGTGACGGTGACAGTAAGGGCGGTAGTGCCCACCTTCGTCACCGTGAATGTTGCCGTACCACCTTCGGAAACGGATACGTCATCGATAGCGAGAACCGGGGCCCCGTCGTCGTCGAGGATGGTGCCCTCGCCAGTTGACGCAGCCCCGAGGGTTGCATCGGTCGGTGTGCTCAATACTGCGTCGAAGGTCTCAGTATCCAGTTCGTCGATGCCGTCGTCGATGATCGTGACATCCACGGTATCCGTGCCGGTTGCTCCACCGGCAGGGATCGTCACGAGCTGATCAGTGATAGCCGTGTAGTCGGACGGTGCCGTGGCCGTGTCGTCGGCGGTGCTGAACAAGACGGTGGCGGCAACCTCGGTGGGGCCGGTCCGCGTGACGGTAAAGGTCATGAGTCCACCAGCCACGTCTTCGGCCACAGACTGGTCATCGATGGTAAGAACCGGAGGCG